>SKNI01000732.1 GCA_007120615.1 Myxococcales bacterium
CCGTAGTACCTAAACCGAACATATTCATCTCCTTCTTCGGCCCGGCCTCATCGAGTTGATTCGGGGGGCCCGTGGAACACGGAGGAACTCTCCGCGTCGTTAATTCGTTTTACCTTGAATCTTCGTCTTGCGCCAATGATGAGCTCTCCGAATTTTGCGTCAGCCGCGCGATCGCCCGGGCGGCGGCCTTCTGCTCGGCCGCTTTCTTGGATGTGCCCTCACCGACGCCGAGCACCTCACCTTCGACGAGCACCTCCGCGGTGAATTGCCGCAGATGGGGAGGTCCCGAGATATCGGCGATTCGATACTCCGGCCGCAAGGCCCGCTCACTCTGGACCTTGCGTTGTAATAAACTCTTGAAGTCCCCGGGAGATTTCGCAGCCCTTCGACTTCGTCCGGAGACCACCGCTTCCAGAGCGTCCTGTTGAAGCGACAAAATCACCGCCGTCGCCGCCTCATGGCCGCCGTCGATATAGACCGCACCCAGGACCGCTTCGTAGGCATCAGCGAGGGTCCCGCTTCGATCGCGGCCTCCCGTTTTCTCCTCTCCCCGGCCGAGCCGGAGATAAGCTCCCAGATCCAGGGACTCTGCCACCTCCATCAGCGCTGGCTCACATACCAACTCGCTCAGTTGATTGGACAGCGCGCCCTCCGGGGCCTTTTCATCTTCTCGAAAAAGAGCTTCTGCAATCACCAACCCCAACACAGCATCGCCCAGAAATTCAAGCCGTTGATTATCCCGGGTCACTCCGGGGTTTTCATTGGCATAGGAGCGATGGGTCAGGGCACGCTGCAGAAGCGCTCGATCCTCAAACTCGTATCCGATCAGAGACTCCAACCGCGCCAACTCCTCCTGTCGCTCACCGCTCATTGCACTCATCAGCTTCGAGCCTCTTCGATCCAACCGCCGCCTAAGACCTCTTCGCCGCGATAAAATACGGCCGCCTGCCCCGGAGAGACCGCTCGCTGCGGTTCTTCGAACTCCACAAACGCCGTGGTCGCATCGTCGCCCACGGTCACCAGCGCCGGAACCGGTTCTCCGGCGTAGCGAATCTTGACCCCGCACTCCACCGGCCCGCTGGGACGCTCAAAAGATAACCAATTGCAGCGCTCTGCGATAAGCCCCCGAGAGAAGAGCGCGTCCCGATCACCTACGACCACCGTTCCGTCGCCGGGGCGAATCGCTTTTACGTAGAGCGCCTCGTGATAGCTGATTCCAAGACCTCGGCGCTGACCGACGGTGAATTGGTGGATCCCATCATGCTCTCCCAGGACCTCACCGGATTCGGTCACGATTTTACCGGGGGTCTGCTGCTGTTCGGAGAGCAATTCGGCTACGAACTCCTTGTAGTCTCCGCCGCCCACGAAACAGATCTCCTGGCTCTCGGGCTTCTCGGCGGTCTCCAATCCCATCTCCCGAGCGATCAGCCGGACCTCGTCCTTGGTCATCTCGCCCAGTGGAAAGAGGATACGCCCCAGGGCCTCCCGGGGAAGCCCGAAGAGGAAATAAGACTGGTCCTTTCCCCGGTCCACTCCCCGCAATAACTTCGGAGCATCCCCGGAGCGGTCGATGCGCGCAAAATGCCCGGTGGCCAGGTATTTCGCGCCCAGCGCCAGAGAGCGCTTGAGCAAAATATCGAATTTCAGATGGTCATTACACGCCACACAGGGGTTGGGCGTTCGACCCCGTCGGTACTCTTCGACGAAATAAGAGATCACCCGCTTCTGAAATGCGTCCTCGTAATTGGCCACATAAAAGGGAATCGACAGCGAATCGGCCACCGCCCGGGCATCAAATAGGTCATCGGGAGAGCAACAACTCTTGGTATAGGACTCCTGAGGCGTCGAATAGAGACGCATCGAGATTCCCACCGCGTCGTAGCCCTGGTCGGCTAAAATTCCAGCGGTCACCGAGGAATCTACCCCTCCACTCATGGCGACCACCACTCGGTCGCGTACCACGTCTGCGATGGCATCGCCGTCATCCAGATTTGCCGGACGGGCGTCCACCGAACAGGCCTGACGATCTTGTACTGCGCTCTGCTTTTCCATTTTTCTCTTCTAACTCGACTGCGATCTAGACTTCGATCTACACCATGACTGCTATCTAAGCTGCTATCTAAAGGGACGGAACAGAAAGTCGCTTTCCGAGAAGCTACCTCCTATCACTAAGAGGTAGCGGCCAACTGCGCTTAGCGCAAAGGTAAAATCTCAAAAGGAAGCGTTCAACTCTCGCAGACGCCGCACAATATCACCGATCTGCTCGGCTGCCCTCACCAACTCTTCCTCCGGCGTGGAGGGACCAAAACTAAATCGCACCGACTGCCGAGCCTGCTGCTCATCAAACCCCATGGCCAGAATCACATGACTGGGCTCCAGCGATCCTGCCGTACAAGCGGAACCGCTGGACGCCGAGATTCCTTCCAGGTCGAGGGCCAATAAGAGGTCCTCTCCGTCGACCTCGGCAAAGGCAGCGTTGACCGTATTGGGTAGCTGCCGCTCCAGATCTCCGCGAAGCTCCACATCGTCGACGGCCTTAAGAAGTGTCTCGACAAAAGCCTCTTTGCCCCGCACCAGCGACTCATTCCACCGAGCACCTTCCTCGACGACCGCTCGGGCTGCGGCGTTAAGGCCTGCCGCCGCCGGCACATTTTCGGTCCCCGGACGCCGCCCCCGCTCCTGATGGCCACCGTCGAGGATCGCTCCCACCTTCAGCCCTTCTCGAATGACAGTCGCCCCGATCCCTTTTGGACCGCCCATTTTATGAAAAGAGAGGGTCAAAAAGTCGACCGTACTGTCCTGAAAATTCAGCGGAATTCTACCGAGCGCCTGGGTTCCGTCGACATGAAGAAGAGCCCCGGACCGGTGAACCAACTCCGCGATACGGGCCACATCGAAGATATTGCCCACCTCATTATTGGCCCACATCACGCTGACCAGAGTGACCCCCTCTTTTAACTTTTCCTCGAGCCACTCCAGGGAGAGTCGACCCTGCGCGTCCACCGGCCACAGCGCTGTTTTTACTCCTCGGCTTTCAAAGCCCGCGACCACCTCCAGCACCGAGGGATGCTCCACGGAGGTGCAGGTCACAAAGGGATCGTCGGTGACCCGAATATGATCGCGCAAGACCTGGTTATTGCTCTCGGTGGCCCCACCGGTGATCACCACCGCCTGGGGAGGAGCGCCGATGGCCTCGGCCACTGACCGCCTGGCTCGTTCCACAACCGCACGAGCCGCCTGACCTTCCCGGTGAATGCTCGATGCATTTCCCGGAGTCTTCGACAGGGCCTCGATCATCGCCTCTTGCACCGTGGGCAACACCGGGGCGGTGGCGTTCCAATCCAGATATAGACGTTTCTTCATCGATGATTCCACGGTAAGTAATTCCACGATAGGTGGTAGGCTATCGCAGGGGTAATGCGCGCTCCTTGCTAGTAATTCCTCCCCCCTTTACCGTCAAGATGGATCCGATCAGAATGGCTCCCGATATAGTGGTGATTATACTTACGTCTCGACAGGCGATCACCTCATTTCACACGAGGCCCCGATGTCCAAATCCCGCACCATCTCCGCAACCACCGATCAACTCACCGCCGGCGACTTCGCCCTGCAAAAGGTGACTCGCCCCCCGACCGAGGCCGGACTGGAGAGCCTGCCCCACAAAGGCAGCCTGGTCGCCGGTGGACTGCTGGGACTCCTAGCCCTCAAAAAACGGGGGCTATTGGGACTCTTCGGAGCCGGAGTCGCTGCCGGACTCGTTTACCGAGGAGCCCAACAAAACGGGCTTCTTCAAGGGGGATGGAAACGCCAATTCTTGCACACTCGAACCCGACGGCTGGTCCCTTTTCAGCGTCAGATCATCATCGACCGACCTGCCGACGAGGTGTACCGATTCTGGCGAAACCTGGAGAACCTGGCGATCTTCTTGCCTCGAATCCGGGACGTGAAAATCCTCGACAAAACCAGAAGCCGCTGGCAGCTCAAATTGGCCGATAATTTCAACCTGGAGTGGACCGCTCGGTTCATCGAGGAAGAGCCCGGACGCCTCCTGGTCTGGCAGGTCGAAGAACCGTCGGACCTCTATCACGAGGGATGGATTTCCTTTGAGTCTCTTCGAGAGGGACGCTCCACTCGAATGACGGTTCGCTTATATATCCTGGCCCCCGGCGGGGAAGCCGGCGCCCGTCTGATGAAGTGGCTGGAGAGTTCGCCGGTTCGCTTCTTCGCCGATGATATCCAACGCTTTCGAAAGATTCTGGAGTCCAGCTCCCTCGAACAACTCACCGCCGATGAGGCTTCCTCTCCCTGAGGCGCTCTCATGGAGGCACTCTTATGACCAAGTCACACACACGCCCGGCCGCATTCTTCGATCTAGACCGCACTCTCATCGGGGTCAACAGCGCCTACTTATACGCCAATTACGAGCGCCGCCGCGGTCGAATCTCCCTGAGACAATTTCTTCAGGCCTCGTTCTGGATGGGTCTCTATCACCTGTCGCTCATCGATATGGAGCGCGCCTTCGCCCAGGCCGTTCGCCAGTACCGAGGAGCTCACGATGAAGAGCTCGACCGAATCACCGCGGACTTCTTTCACGATCAGGTAGTGCCCACCTTTCAACCGGGCGCCGAAGACGCCCTTAGTTTTCACCGCCAACAAGATCACCCTCTGGTGCTTTTGACCGCCAGTTCTCCCTATATGTCGCGACTTGCTGCAGACACCTGGGACCTCGACCACTGGCTGTGCAATATCTTTCCCACCGACGAGAAGGGTCGACTCCGGGGAACCTTTGAACGTCCCATGTGTTACGGCGCCGGCAAGGTTCACCGAGCCTCTCGCTGGGCAAAGCGCCACGACGTGGACCTTAGCTCCTCCTACTTTTATACCGATTCCTACTCCGACCTGCCCATGCTCGAAGTCGTGGGCTTTCCGAGAGTGGTCAACCCCGACCCCCGGCTTCGACGAGCAGCCCAGCAGCGAGACTGGCCCATCGAAGA
>SKNI01000615.1 GCA_007120615.1 Myxococcales bacterium
CCTGCTCTACGGGCGTCTGTCAGGGCGGGGAGTGCGGCTGCGGTGATGAGGACGATTGCGCGCCGGGTCATCAGTGTATGGGTGGGAGTTGCGTTTGTTCTTCGGGGGTGACCTGCGGTGATGACAACACCTGCTGCGGCGACGGTGATACCTGTGCCGAGGTCGAGATCTGCGATGAGGAGGACGGAACCTGCGAGACCCTCTCGATTTGTCGGGGGCAATGCGAGGGCTCGGTCTGCGGACTCACCGGTGATTTATGCTGTGAGGGAACAACACCCGATTGCGGACCCGACGGCCAATGCGCGCCGAGTTGTGAGGGGCTCGGAGAACTCTGCGGCGACGACTTCGACCAGTGTTGTGATGCTGGAGAGCTCTGTGTCTTTGGAAGCTGTCGAACACCGGGAGAGCCCTGTGAAACCTTTACGGACTGCGACTTTGATGAGTATTGCGACGCCGGCCTTGGCCGATGCATGCCGGATGACTTTCCCGACGACATCGCCTGCTATCTGGGCGCCGATTTCGAGGAGTTGGAGATCGCCGAGAAGTGGTCCTGGACCGAGGAGAATATCACGTCCATTCCCCTGGTGGGCGACGTCACCGGTGATGGGGAGCCCAATGTGGTGCTCATTACCTTTGATGCAAATATCGTAATTCTCGACGGCGCCGGCCAGGAAATCAGGCGTATAGAACATGACCCCTCCAACGGCAGTTGGGGTGCGCATTGGAGGTCGAACGCTGCTCTCGGGGATTTGACCGGGGATGGAGCGATGGAGATCATCTACGCCACCTATATCGGAAGCAACTCCGGCAGTGCCTATATCGCCGCTGTAAACGGACAGGGAGAGCACCTCTGGCGAGCCCATGATAGCAACGGGCCTGTGCAACAGCGCTTTAACACCGGAGCTATCGGGGTGGCCAACTTCGACGGAGATCCCACGCGTGCACAGGTCATGGTCGGCGCCATGCTGATCAACCACGATGGGCAGATTATGTGGAATCAGGACGGATCCGGCTCAGAGTTTGGAAGCGCCGGAGGCTATCTGGGCGGCCTCTCGATCGCCGTCGATCTCACAGGTGACGGCAAGCAAGAGATCGTCACCGGAAGCCACGCCTGGACAGTGGACTGGCCCGACGGAGCCAGCGATCCCGACGACGTGACCGTGGAGTTATTATGGGAGAATACCGACGGCAGCGACGGCTACCCGGCGGTGGCCGATATGGATGGAAACGGACATCCCGAAGTGGTGATCTTTTCTTCTCGAACGGTCCGGATCATCGATGGTCGAACGGGCAAATTGTGGTGTGGTATCGACCCCACCGGTCAGGCTTGTGACGAAGACGACAGTCTGCGCACCCAGCCTCTCTCCGATCTCAATGGCCCTGGTGGTCGCGGCGGAGCGCCGACGATCGCTGACTTCGATGGCGATGGACGCCCCGAGATCGGCGCCGCCGGTCTCGATTATTATACGGTCTTCGATATCTACCGGCCGGGCTTCGGCGACGATGATACTCCGGAAGAGATCGACGAAGATCTGCTGGCCCAATTCGGCCAGGACCATCCCGAGGTCGGTGAGATCTATATTCGGTGGTATATCGACGTCCAGGATTCCTCGCAGGCCACGGGCTCTTCGGTCTTTGATTTCCAGGGCGATGGGTCGGCATCGGTGGTCTACAACGATGAGTGTTATCTGCGAGTCCTCAACGGCAAGACCGGAGAATTCGAGTTGGAGATCATGAACTCCTCGGGGACCCGGATCGAATATCCCCTCGTCGTCGATGTCGACGGAAATGGGCGCTCCGAGATTCTGGTGGTGGCCAATGACCAGAACCGAAATTGTCAGAACTGGTACGACGATCCCGACTACCAGGTGCGGCGCGGCGTGTACGCTTACGAAGACCCCAATGATCAGTGGGTCCGCACCCGAGCGATCTGGAATCAGCACGCCTACTCCATCGACAATATCATGGATGACGGGACCGTACCGCAGACCCTTGGCCGCTGGTGGGAGACACACAACACCTTCCGGGCCAATCGCCAGGGCGAAGTCCCACTGAACGCTCCCGATGTGGTGATAAGCTCGGTGCAGGCCAATCGCCTGACCTGCCCGCCGGATATCGACTTTCAGGTCACCGTAAGAAATAACGGTATGAGCGCCATCCCGGCGGGTCTACCGGTGAGCCTCTTCGACACCGACACCAACCAGATTCTGGAGACCATCAACATCGCCCAGCCCATCTCTCCCGGTGGCACGGTGGTCGTTTCCTTCAGCTATACGGTGCCGCAGTCCCGATTCAATCAGGAGCTCAACTTTGCCTTTGTGGCCAACGAGGATGGTAGCAGCGCGCCACTGGTGCAGGATTGCAATCCGGAGACGGCGACGGCGGTGGTGGAGCCGTTGGAGTGTCGAATTACGTTGTGAGGGGAGAGCTTGCCCTTCTCCACGTCTCTCTAATCTATAACGACAACCACAGGTTGGCACTCTCTTCTACCTCCGTAGCCCACTGTCGAAAGACCGTGTAGTCCTCGGGCATGACTCGCTGGCGCGGGAGATGGATCGAAGTCTCGATACGCAATGTGTTGCCGTCGAGCCAGCTCTTTCGCTCAAAATTGGCGAAGGAAAGATCCTGATCCTCGATGTCTCGAGCCCGCAAGCGGGGCGCGTTTGTGTCGGGGAGTGTCAGGTGCATCGAATAGCTCTGATTTCGGTCGTAGCCGATGAACATGGGCAGCTCTCGCGACGAGATGGGCGCATAGATTCGCTGCATGGCCTCGCGGAATACGGGTCGATCCAGGACCAGTTGGTCGTCGGAGACTCTGGCGAAGCCGGGGCGTTTGAAATGAAGTACAAACTCCAGTGGACGGTGGGATTCTCTCTCAAATCGAATGTCGTAGTCGGTCAATTCGCCGCCGGAGATCTCGTCAGTGAGGACGCGCTCCAGGTAATTTCGGCGGTCTTCTTCGTCGGGACGATTTCGAAGGGCCGAGCGCACCCGGGCGGCGCGAACACCTTCGAATCGATACTCTAAGCTCCCCGAGAGGTCTCCGTTGGTGTCGAGTTCGCCGAGGAGTTCGACGTGCCGGTGGGGTCTGAGCTCCTCGGCCATTCGCACGGGCTTTTCCGTATATGACTCGCAGCTAATGCAGATGGCCGGCTGTCCGTCGAACTCCGGTTCTATGGCCCCAAACATGGAGTCTGTTCGGCCAAGCTCCGCCCAGACCCACTCTTGAGACCGAGGCATACGAATTCGCATCAAGGGTTGTTGGAAGCGGGTAAGCTCGCCGACCACCAGGCGGGTCGGCGGGTTCTCGTCGGATCGGGCCATAAAGACCTGATTTTCGATGCCCAATTCATTGAGCATCGTGTGGAGTACGACCACCGGACTACCCTGACGCAATTGAAGAGCATGGGCGGCTTCGGTGGTCAGCGCTCCCGGTGAAGGGCTGGTGAAATGCTGGACGGTGGCGTAATAGAGTTTTTCCACCTCTTCGTCGGTGATGTCGGCCTCGTCGATGGGTCGCTCCAGCCACTCTTCCAGGGTTCGAGAGAGG
Organism: Myxococcales bacterium; assembly: GCA_007120615.1. GTDB lineage: Bacteria > Myxococcota_A > Bradymonadia > Bradymonadales > Bradymonadaceae > SKNI01. The sequence goes on from SKNI01000615.1 coordinate 3,551, forward strand.
ATCGGTGCCATCCGGGCGCTGTCTCGAAGGGCGTCCGTGAAATAGCGCCGCTCCGTATCCAGGACTTCACCGTCGATTCCGATTCGGTATTCACGCACCCAGGGAAGGTATTCCAGAGCGCTCACCGTGCGGGGCTCGCTTCGGGGATGACGGACGTCGCGGGTGATGAATCGAAGGGCGTCTCTTCCCTCCCATTCAAAGACTTCCGGTTTGGGAGCCCCGTTTGCGCTCTCGATCTGGAAGTCGTCGGCGCCGATGACGACGTATTCGCTATGTCTCGACGAGAGGGTGGGCAACTGAAAATAGAATCGAGATCCTTCGGCGTGAGAAGGCACCTCGGAGGGGCGTCGAAATTGTAGATACGCCACCTCCACCATATCGCCCTCGGCGAGTCCGGGCATGCTGAGGGTAGACTTTCCGGGGACGTCTTCGGGAACCCGGATTTCGCCATCTTCTTTGATGGTTCGGGCGAGCAGTAGATTCGCCCCGCCGGGGATGGAGAGTTCGGCGTAGCGGTCGATCGCACCTCGGGTCATCACGCGGACCACGCGGTGGGTCAAGGTCCAGGAGGAACCGTCGGGGAAATGTTGTCGGCCCCGGTAGTCGATGACGTAATAGGCGTCGTCCAAGGCCATCGCACTCTCGCGGTTCTCGTCGATTTCGTCGATTTCATCGGACTCGCCGCTTCGACGGACCTCGTCCATGGCGGCCTGATATCCATCGTGCATCAGGTCTCGAAGGGGCAATTCGTCGCGCAGGCGGGCTCGTTTAAAATCAAGGCCGGCGGTGCGACCGAGGCGGTCGATGGCGGTGTCGATGATCTCGACGGCGTAGTCGTTGTCGCCCTCCAATAAAGCGAGGTCCGCGCGGGCCTCCCATAAACTGTACTCCAGGGGCATGCGGTCGATGGCGTCGTCTAAGACTGCGGCTGCAGCTTCGCGGTCATTGGAAGCCCGCAGAACATCGGCGTAGCCGCGCTGGCGCTCCACGTCATAGGGAAAGCGCGCGGCCTGGCGTCGGGCGTAATCGAGGCGCTCTTCCAGGCGGTCGGGGTGGCTTCGAAGCCAGCGCTCCACAAGAGAGGAGCACTTCGACCAATCCGGCGTGATCTCTTCGAGGGCCGGCATATATTGGCGCTGCTGATAGAGTCCCTGAAGTTGATAAGCCGCTCCGCAATTGGTGGAATCCACGCTCAAGACGTGGCGCCAGGCGTCCTCGGCGTCTTCGGACCATCCTTTTTGTTCCATATGGCGGGCCCAGGATACCAGGGGTCGAACCTGGCGAAGGAGTCCGGGGCCGTCACCGTTTCGGCCCTCTTCACTTCGCCCTTCTACTTCAATATCCGCTCCAAGACGGGCGACATCGAAAGCGCTCATGCGAGCCTTTTCCAGGACCTGACGATGCTCGCGGTCATTTCCCTGATCGCGAAG
>SKNI01000054.1 GCA_007120615.1 Myxococcales bacterium
CGATGCGGTTTCGATCTCCGGTCGTGTGATTGATTATACCGAGTCCGTCGACGTGAAAGCTGCCCTTGAGATTGACGGCGAGGATCGCACGCGCTCATTTCAGATGAACGTAGGCCGTGCGGGACCCTTTGCCGTCTCCGTTCAATTTCCTGAAGATGATGATGATCTTCCCGACCTCGACGACGACTGGGCCGGATTAGTTGAGGACGCCATCCGTCAAGCGGTGGATACGACCACTGGCCATTCGCTGACTTCCAGTACGTTGACAGTCAAAATCGTGGATGGACACCTCACCGTGGTGAGTTCCGAGGGTGATATCGAGATTCTACCGTGGTCGGATAAAGACACGGACCTCGCCGGTCGCCTAATGCTGGGCACCGCCCATGGAGGCATTGAACTCGGTCGCTATGCGGAGAGTCGCCCGGTGCCCACAGGGTTTTTCATCGATCCCTATATCGATGAGATGAGGACCAATCTCTTCACCGACTTTGCGACCCATGACGTGACAGCGATCGAAAGAATCACCGTAACTACCCCCACTCCGACGGGAACTGTGGAGCCCCGAAATATCAAGGTCAATGACTTCGGTGGCCTTGGGGATGGGACGGAGATCCGAAAGACCCTCAGCGAGATCGCCCGCGTCATCAATGCCTATCAGAGCGCGAACCGGCGCGACTTTTTCGTGCGAGCCAGAGCCAAAGACTATCAGCTCGTATTGGAGGCGACCCGGGGGCACTCGAATTTCAAGGCGTCGCTGGCGTTCTTTGAAGACTATGATGCGGAACCTGCAGATGAACTCGGGATCATCGAGGCCGAAGAGAACGTGCGCCATTATTCCTTCGGGACGGCCGGCGGCGACAAGGGATTTCAGGATTCCGGTATCGCTGGTGATGACGGCGAGTCACCGACTCTCGAGGAGTACGAAAATGCCTTCACCATCGCCGATCGAGAGGTCGATCTCTTCAACCTGGTGGTGCTTCCGCCGCGGGCCGAGAACAATCAACAACTGGCCCAGCAGATTTACGGGCCGGCCAGCGTGGTCTGCGAGGAGCAGCGGGCATTTTTGCTGATGGATCCGCCCGAGGATTGGGCCGATGTCCAGTCAGCAAGTCAAGGGGTCGACGAACTTCGAATCGGGCTGGTCACCGATTACGCAGCGGTGTTTTACCCGAAAATCCGAATCGTCGACGGTGTGGTAGAGCGAGACGTGGGTCCGGCCGGGGCGATCGCCGGCCTGATTGCGCGCACCGACGGAAGCCGGGGGATCTGGAAGTCACCCGCCGGTGTGGAGGCCAATCTTCGGGGTGTGATCGGACTGTCTCGCAAGATGTCAGACACCGAAAATGGCGTGATCAACGAGCGGGGTATCAATGCCCTTCGGGTCTTTCCAAACGGCGTAGTCAACTGGGGCGCTAGAACCCTCGACGGCGACGATGACTTCGCCAGCGAGTGGAAATATATCCCCATTCGGCGCCTGGCCCTCCATATTCAGGAGAGTCTCTACCGAGGTCTGAAGTGGGCCGTCTTTGAGCCCAACGGCCAGCAGCTATGGAGTCAGATTCGAGCCACTGTGGGCAGCTTCATGCACCGACTCTACAAACAGGGCGCGTTCGGTGGAGAGAGCGCATCCGAGGCCTATTTCGTCAAATGCGACTCCAGCACTACGCCGCCCTCGGATCAGGCCCTGGGAATCGTCAACGTTCGAGTGGGTTTTCGGCCGCTTTATCCGGCGGAGTTCGTCGTTTTGACCCTGCAACAGAAAACCGCCGAGAGCTGATTGCTTGGAGTAAAGCGCTGGATTGCCCCCTCTATCTACGGTTGAAGTATAGGAGTAGCCATGGTTTCTCAGGAAAGTTTTCCCGTCAATTCGGAGCGTTACGTTCCCTATAAGAATTTCAAGTTCCGTGTTCGTTGGGACGATAAATACGTCGCAGGAATCAGCAAGGTCAGCGCTCTTAAGCGCACTACCGAGGCGGCGACCTGGCGCGAGGGCGGCGACCCTAGCGCGTCTTACACCTCGCCAACGGTCTGGGAATTTGAGCCCATCACCCTGGAGCGAGGCGTCACTCACGACCCCGATTTCGAACGCTGGGCCAATCTGATCTACAGCTCCGAGGGCGACGAGGATGTGTCGCTGAAGGATTTTCGCAAGACTATCTTCATCGAGCTCCTCAACGGACAGGGCTCGGTGGTCAAATCCTATAAGGTTCATCGGGCCTGGGTTTCGGAATATGAGGCGCTGCCGGAGCTCGACGCCAGCGGAAACGAATACGCCATCGAGACCCTGGTGCTCCAGCACGAGGGGTGGGAGCGGGATTCGGAGTTGGAGCTGGAAGACGAATATTGAGCCTTCACTATGGGCGTTCTCGTTATTTCTCCACCTTCGTTCTTTGAGTAGTAGACGATGGCTCAACGCTACGTACAACTTCCCAACCTGGGATGTCCGGCAATCCTTGCGCCTCTCTGTGGGGGCGACGAGATGAAGGTCGTCGACGTCAGCACGCGCAGCGCGATCTCCTTGTTGAGCTCCATCACTCACGATGAGCGAGGCGAGCCCATCGACGCCCTGGAATTGACGGCGGGAGAGCGCGATCGTCTGCTCGGCCGTCTGTGGCAGGAGATCTTTGGTGACGAGGTCCAGAGCACGGTTCGGTGTCGGGCCTGCGAGGAGCGGTTTGATGTCGACTTTTTGCTCTCCGATTTGCTGGGCTCGGTCTTCTCAGACGACCAATTTGCTCCAAACGATCAGGCTCCGAGAGTAGTTCAGGTTTTGGGATGCACCGCGCGGCTTCCCCGAGGCAAAGAAGAGTTGGCCATCGCCGGGATGGATAAGCGAAGCGCCGCGAAGTATCTGAGCGAGAGGTGCATCGTCGATGGAGAGTGCGAAGATCCTGTGGTCTTCGTCGAAGCGCTTGGGGAGTTGGAGCCCGTCGTCAATCTCAAGCTCGCTGCGAAGTGCCCGGAGTGTGGTGAGGAGCAATCGATTGGCTTTGACCTCCAGCAATACGTGATGACGGCACTTGTGGAGCAGCGAGAGCACGTATTGATTGAGCTTCACTCCCTGGCGAGCGCTTACGGGTGGAGCAGCGCCGAGATCCTGGATCTCAGTCGAAGAGATCGAAAGACATTGGCGAGGCTCATCTCGCAGAGCGCGTCGAGGAGGCGAAGGTGAGCTATCTCGATACGATATTGCGAAGAGCCCATCCCCGCCGGGTGTCTCCGGTGGTTAGAAATACCGTGGTAGATCCATTTGAGGCGGATTTCGGTACGGAAAATACCGGTGAGCCTGGCCCCCTTGGAACGGCGGATCTGCGCGACCCTTACGAGACCTCTTCGGAGCGGTCAACGGTCTCAAAGCAGGGGCAGCCCGACGATCACGTAGCGCCGTCTCAAGAAAGTTATCACCCTGTTGAGATCGAAGAGCGGGGAACGTCGTCGCGTCCGGAGCCACGGGAATTGCCCACAAGACTTCTTGCCGAAGACTCGAAGAGTTCCCCCACCGCCCAAGAATCTGTGCTGGTACCGGCCGAGCAGCAAAAGCCGACCGAGGAGCCTCAGAGCTCAACCCGGCAGGTCCGGGTGCCTTCCGCGGAACCAGAAATTCAAAGGGCAACGCCCCGAAGAGAAGAGTCGACTCGTGGGCGCAACGAAGAGAAAGGGGAGCAAGAAAAGCACCATAAATCTGTCGTCTTGCAGCCACGGGACGCCCAGTACCTGCCTCCTCATACACAGCCCAGGCCCGTCGATGACGACGACGGTTGGACCCGACAAGTGAAGCCTGCCCAGAACACTGAAATGCCACAACTTCAGCCGCCGAAGATATCAGTGGAGGCTGACGATCCGGTCCGGGCTGAAGAGAGTGAGTCGGTGAAGAGCCCCGCTCCCAAGATTTCTATTGGGACGCTGACCGTCGAGATCACACGTCCCACCAAAGAGAAGAAACGAAAATCGCGATCGAAAAAGAAGTCCACCCGACCCGGCCCGGCTTCGTTGGATTTTCCTCATCGGAATTCTTTTGGATTGGGGAGAAGCTGATATGGCGATCGCTGAATTATCGAAGATTTCAAAGGTACTAAAAGCCCTGATCGAAGAAGCCGTCTTTGATTTCGGAGTGGTCTCCGATAGCGAAGAGGCGCCGGAGATTCTCGAAATCGGTCCGCCCGACAAAATCCCAAAGGAGAAGACGCTCAGTCTTTATCTATATCATGTGCGGGAAGACGCGGCGGCGCGCAATATGCCCTCCCCCGTCAATCCCAACCTGGGCACAGCCTATTCGCCGCTGGGCCTTCGGCTCTACTATCAATTGACCGCTCATCCCGAAGATATCGATGAATATAGCGGTCATGTGGAAGACATTTTCGGCGGAGCCCTTAAGGCATTTCACGATTATCCCATATTGACGCCGAACACGAAGGTGGGAGCGTCGGAGGCGGAGCTCTTTTCGTCTCTGAATGATGTGGAACTCTCCGTGGAACGCCTGGAGCTCTCGATGCTCAATATCCCGGTGGAGGAGGCGTCCAATTATTGGGTCGGCGGCTCAGAGCCCCGACGTCTTTGTGCTCATGTCGAGGTGGGCGTGGTCTTTCTGGAGGCTGAGGAGCCCACGTCGATGGAGATGCCCGTTCTGGAACACAACGTCTTTGTGGATGCCGGGTTCGGGGTGTCTCTGGAGGGAAGCTCCAGCGAGTTCGTTCTCAAGGATATTCCGAATCGACCGGATCAAAAGATTGAATTTTCACCGGCGCGACCGGCGGTGGGAGAGCGCTTTACTCTTCGGGGGCAAGGTTGGGGTGGTGGTCCGGTAGCGATTCGACTTCATGACCAGAGACGAGATGAGCCTCAACTTCTGGAGGACGCCGAAGCTCGAGAAGATCGACGGGTGGCCACTCTGGCTGTGATGGTGCCCGAAGAAGACTCCGAATCCAGGCCTTTGCTACCCGGGATCTACGGGGTGACCCTGGAGAGTGGTGGGGCTCGCTCCAATCAGGCCGTCGTGGTTATTCGCCCAGACCTGGCGCTCTCCGGTGGCACCACGGACAACCCCTTCGTTCTCACAGGGGGGCCCTTTAAAGACTCCGGGGCAGATCCCTTGGAGCTCTCCGTGCAGCTTTTCATCGGGCAGAAACGCCTGATACTGGCCGACCTGGAGCCGGAAGACGTAGGGGAGCTGAACAATGGCGAGTTTTGGATCCGCAATAGCTCCGAGATCCTGGTGAAGATGGAAGAGTTGCCCGAAGCGGGCGAATATCTTCCGATCAGGGTGGTCGTCGACGACGTGGAATCGCTCCCCATCTGGCTGGAGGGGAGCTGATGAAGACGGTGAATCTCAAGAGTCGACAAGAGCTCCCGTCCGATCTGCAGGACTGTGATTCAAAAGAGTCGGAACTGATTTTACGTCGGATTCGTCTGGCGATCGAGCTGCGACGATTGTGGCTGGAGCACGTCTTTTCTTCCAGGCGAAGCGAACTCGACACCCCGAGGCAACAAAAGCAGTGGGAGTTGCAATCGGTGGACCGCTCCGAACTCGACGCGGTCGAAGAGCTGATCGAAGCGCTCGACGGTGAACTCGCCAGGGTGGTGGACCGATTCGAACTCGACCAGGAGGAGGCTGATCTTCTCCAACTGTGTTTTGCGTCCCAGATCTCTCCGACTCTGCGTCAAGAGCTGGCAAATTTAAAAGCCCTGACCGCGCCGATTCAGAGCACCGAGGCGTTGGCGGGCCGACTCTTCGGTCATGGCCGGGCGCCTTTGTTGAACTCCGATTCACCGCTTTTTCGCTGGAAGCTCGTCGAGTCGATTCGCTCCGACCAGGGAATCACCAGACTTTTATGCGATCCCACTGTGGTTCACTGGCTCCGCGGAAGGCCCCAACTCGATCCGGCGCTTGTCGGTAAGCTGACCGAAGTGCCAGCCCATCGACCGATGAAGAGTTGGCCGGTGAAGTCCACGGCAGAAAGGATCGCGCACTATCAAAAGGGCGACGATCATCGCATGATGCGCGTCGTCGTCACCGGCCCTGAAGGAAGCGGTCGAAAAACTTTTATCGCCAATCTCTGTGAGGAGTTGGGGGTAAAGGCCCGAAGCGTCGTTGCACAAGCCATAAAAGATGGGGAGACGAAACGCCGACTTCAGCGGCAGGTAGTTTGGGACCGATTCGCGCCAGTCTGGATCGGAGCTCCTCCGCAACTCTCGGAGGACGATCACGATCTCCTCAACCGGGATGTGCCGCAATTTGTGGTGCTTCATAATAAGGACCGACTCTCGCGAGAGGATCGCTTTCGAGATGTCTATGTGGAGCTTCCACCGCTGAGCTATCAAGAGCGCCGCGACCTCTGGCTCTGCCTCGTCGACGGCGCTGTCAACTGGCCCGACGAGGCGCTGGACCTACTGGCGATGCGCAACTCCGCGCAATTGGGCGATATCGTCGACCTGGGGCTCTGCGGAATCGACTCCGTGGAAGAGGCGACAAATCATCTCTCCGCCCGTCACGCCCATCGTCTCGGTGATCTGGCTCGACGCCTGCCGCTTCCCTTTGTATGGGACGATCTGGTGGTGTCTTCGAAGATTGAGGAAGACCTCCAGGAGTTGGTCTTCGAGGCCAGGGATCGAGCTGCACTTTTCGCCCGTCCCCAGACGGGGCGACTCTTTCCCTACGGTCGGGGGCTTGCGGCGCTCTTTCACGGTCCGCCGGGCACGGGAAAGACCATGGCCGCTCAAATTGTGGCTCGAGAACTCAAGCTCGATTTATACCGCGTCGACCTCTCCTCGCTGATCAGCAAATATATCGGCGAAACTATGTCCCAGGTTCGTCGGCTTCTCGATAAAGCGGCGCTCATGGACGCCGTCTTATTATTCGACGAGGCAGACTCCTTATTTAGTAAGCGGACCGACGCCAACGACGCCCGTGATCGACACGCCAATACGGATACAAATTTCTTGCTTCAGGCTCTCGAAGAACACGAGGGCGTGGTGCTCCTGGCGAGCAATCGACGTCATCAACTGGACGCCGCGTTCACGCGTCGTTTTCGATACGTCCTGGAGTTCCCCAGTCCTCAGGCCGAGGATCGCAGAGTGCTCTGGGATCGCCTCCTGGCAGCGCTGGCCGGCGGGATGGAGTGGGCGGACCTCGACAGTACGGTGGCCGTCGTCTCGGAGCAGCTTGAATTGACGGGAGCGGAGATAAAGTCGTCGATCTTAAGCGCCGTCTTTTTGGCCCGGCGTCAGGAGTCGGCGCTCCATTGCGACCATATCCTGGAGGGGATCGAACGGGAGTTGAATAAGTCGGGAAGTGGCCTGAGTCGACGACAACGCAGACGACTGCTGGAGGCGATTGAATCATGATTGAGATCGATCACTGGCAGCTACAAGTCCCACAGATGAGTCGCGTCGACGCCGAGCGGCTCGCGCGAGAGGTCGCCGCCATTCTGGGCGAAGCGATGCCCGATCTGGACCATACCACCGGGGACCTGTCGCTCTCGGAGGTGGCTCTCAAGGTGGAGTGGGCCCGGGGAATGTCCCTGGAACAACTGGCGGAACGCATCGCCGGCTCCTTGTTGAACACTCTCACCGAAGGAGGGCACTGATGGCGGGACCCAATAGTCCAAAAGTCTTAAAAGGGGCGCTCGTGGTGCTCAACTCCGCCGGGATGGTCGGGATGGTCCCCAGGGTTTTGCCCTTTCAATACAACCCGGAGACCCTCTCTCGAGACTTCGAGCTTATGAGCTCCGAAGAGGAGCAAGAAGACTCGACCACGGTTCAGCCTGAGGCGCCGCTGGAGAGCTTTTCGTTGAGTCTGGTCTTCGACGGGACTGACTCGATGGAAATGCCCGAAGAGAATCAGCCCGACGTCAGTCTCGACGAAGACGTGCCCGCTTCGGGACATGTGGCCGTGCAGCTCGCGGCGCTGGAACAATTGCTTTATCCGTCGGGCTCATCGGTGATGGACTCCGGACTGGTGGAGATCCCCGACGCCATGGACCTTCTGGGAGAGGCGCTGGGTATCAATATTCCCCTGCCCCGCCCCACGGCGCCGGTAGTTCTCTTTGTCTGGGGGCCCCATTATGTCCTGCCGGTTCGCCTGACCAGCTATTCCGTGGAAGAACAGCGTTTTACGCCAAAACTTTATCCCATTCGCGCCGAAGTGGATGTGGATCTGGAGGTGGTCAAGCCGGCGGCCTTCGGCGCGCAGCCAACTCCCGTCGAGAAGATCGCCATCGCCGCCTATGTCTACACCATGGGTCAACGGGAAGCCCTGGCGCTGGGCGCCTATGGAACACAATTTAAGTGGGTTCTCGACAAACTTTCGTTTTAGCTCGGTCTTCGTCCCGTTACGTACTCAAGGAGTTGACGATGTTTGATGATTCCAGTCGCTACAACGATGCCCCGGTGGAGACCGTGGAGGATGCTCGAGGCCGAGAGGTTCGAGCCGTTACTCCACAAGACACTCCCAATCGGAGACTCGCCGGATACCACCGTCGACAGCAAGCTCAACGCTTAGACCATCTGGCCCATCGCTACCTCGGAGATGCCACCGCCTATTGGAAGATCTGCGAGATCAATGACGTCATGCATCCCGACCAACTCGCCGAGCGGTCGATGATCGCGATTCCCACAAAAGAGGGCTGATTCGTGCCGCAAGGATTCTCCATTGAGTCCGATTCGGACACCGGTCCGGGCTCGGCCACACAGGTTACGGTTGAAGAGCGAGTTGGCCAGTCTACCTCGTTTCAGGTCCGTTATCCCGTAGAGGCCATCGACGGGGATCTTCCCGTGTTGAGCGCTCCAGGACTGGAGGGCGGTAAGAATCTGCAGGTGATCTGCGAGTCCGACGGGGGGCTCATCAGCCTGGTGAAAGGTCCGATCAAAGGACAACACGTGCATCTGCAGCACGGCCCGGTCCATGGTTATGTCGATGTCTACGGCGCCGATGGAACGAGCCGGATGGACCGGGAGGTCCAGCAGGAGCGGTTTGAGGCCACGGAAAGCTCGGTCATGACGACCATCCTCAATCGCTATTTCGATGTGGTCACAGGTTTGGGGCTGGCCCCGTCGGGCGGGAAGTCTCCGGTGTTGATCCAATCAGAGACCGACCTTCGCTTCGTACGAAAATTAGCTCGCAGAAACGGCAGATGGCTTCACGCCACGAGTACTCCCGAGGGGATCGAGAGGGCGGCCTTAAGGGAGATGAGCCTCTCCAAAGACCCGGTCGCCGAATTGGTCATCAATCATCAAGGAGCCAACCTCGACACCCTCGATCTTTACTGGGACATCGAGCGCCCCACCCGGGTGGTGGCCCGTCAGCTCGGTCTGGAGGACAAGAAAGTCTCTCGATTTGGCCACCACCCCGGGGCGTCTCTTCCCACGGGAGGGCAGCAACTCGCCGACGTGGCGGGGAGCCGTTCGGTTTCCCTGGTCACACCTGTGGCTCAGAGCGCACAACTCCAGGGGCGCACCGAGGCGCTCCTCGATGAGGCGCGGTGGTTTATTCGAGCTCGCTGCAGCACCACTGTTCATCGGCTGGGGAGAGTCCTGCAGACCCACGACGTGGTGGGCCTCAAAGGGATGGGAAGTCGTCACGACGGGCTCTATTACGTGACCGAAGTCCGCCACATCATCGACGCCATGGAGCATCGTATGGAGTTGGAATTAAGCCGCGATCGCTGGGCGGGAGGACTTTTATGAGACGGGAATTACTCGACCAATTATTGGACTTTGTTCAAAATCGCTACTTCGGAAAATACCGGGGCACCGTCGTCGACAACGACGATCTCGAGCAACGGGGGCGAATTCAGGTGGAGGTCCCCGCCGTACTCGGAGAGCTAAAGGTCTGGGCCATGCCCTGTGTCCCTTATGCCGGCGACGGGATCGGCTTTTTCTCTTTGCCGAACGCCGGCGACGGTGTCTGGGTGGAGTTCGAAGGGGGCGATCCCTCTCATCCCATCTGGACCGGTTGTTTTTGGGCAAAGGGGGAACTCCCGCCGACGACGGGACCCTCAGAGAGAGTCTGGAAGACCGGGGAGATCACGGTGCGCCTTATCGAAGGAGATACTCCTGAGATCTCATTGGAGATCGACAACGGGGCGGTCCTTCGTCTGGTGAGCTCTGAAATCGAAGCCGACGGGGGAGGGTCGCTTCTGACCATCGAGGGGTCGGCGATCACCGTCGACGCCAACAGCGGCGGCAAGATCGAAGTGGGCAGCGGCACGACCAGCGTCAATGACGGCGCTCTGGAGGTGACCTGATGGCCGGAAAGACTTTGACCACTGCAAGCATATTGGTCTGCCCTCATCAGGGCCAGGTCCAGGTGTCCCCGTCGCAGACTCGGGTCCGGGTAGATGGCCAACCGGCGTTGACCACCAGCGATGTCATGACCATTTCGGGGTGTCCCTTCCATGTCGGTACCTCGCCGAGTCCCTGTGTTTCCATCCAGTGGGTTCAGCCCGATCTGCGCACCCGAGCCGGGGCGGCCACCTTGAGTGAGACCAGCGTCGGCCTCTGTCTCAACCCCAGCGGCGCTCCTCAGGGACAGGTCATCGTTCAGCAAACTCAGATAAAAGTGAACTCGGAGTAGACTATGGGAGACGAACAGCGAGCGGCGAAATACCCGCTGCAATTCAGCCTGACCCGGGGACGCTTCGCCGTCGAAGAGGATCGCTCCGCATACGTGCGGCAGTTGATCCGCCAGGTCATCTTGACGGCTCCCGGAGAGCGAATCATGCGTCCCGAGTTCGGCTGCGGTGTGCGAGATATGCTCTTTATGCCCAATAGTCCGGTGGCCGCCAATCTGGCGCGGATCACCATCTACCAGGCCCTGGAAGAATATATGGGGAGACATATCGAGGTGGAGTCCGTCGAGATCGAGGCTCACCAGGAAGTCTTGAATATCACCGTTCGTTATCTGCTCAAGGCCACCAAACGCCGACAGTCTCTCGCGATGGAGATGAGCCTATGAACTCCATGGAGCGTCGAAGCGCCGTGCGAGCGGCCGACGAACTCACGGGCATTGACTATCTCATCGTCGAACCCGACGGGGATAAGCGACCTATTCTCTATATTCACTTTCTCGTTGAGCCGCCTCACGACTTTTTTGTGCACGCCGACCAGGTGAGTATCGAGAGCGTCCGAAGCGACGCCACACCATCGTCGATCTCCGCAATGCCGGGGGAGTTGGAGGACGGGGTTCTCAGGATTGACGTCGCTCAGGTCGGCGAGATGACGCCCTATATCCTGCGCATCGACCACGAGAAGATGGACCGATGCTTTCGGGAGATCGAGTTTAGCTTTCAGGCCATCTGTGAGCGAGATCTCGACTGTCGGACGCCGGCGAGAGACGACGGGGAGCGAGAGTGGGTCGACTTCCCTGTCGATTATATGGCCCGTGACTTTCACAGCTTTCGAAGGGTGCTTCTGGAGTACGCCTCTCGGCGATACCCCAGGTGGGGAGATGCCGTCGAGGCCGACGTGGCCGTGATGTTAATAGAGGCGATGAGCGCGCTGGGAGATGAGTTCTCCTATTATCAAGATCGCATCGCTGGTGAGGCATTTTTGGAGACCGCCTCGCAGCGCCGTTCGATTCGAAGGCTGGCGCGACTGGTGGACTATTGGCCACGCGAAGGTCGGGCCGCCACCGGCTGGGTGACGGCCCAGATCGCGGACAACGTAGAGTGGGTCGTCGGGGGCACGGGGTTTTCCACCACCGGTCCCCAGCCACTCCATGTAGAGGTGGGAGAGTCCTTCCAGGATATTCTCTCCCAACGTGAATTCCCGGTTCTCGCGCTGCACGACAAGTTGACGCCCTATCGATGGTGTGACGACGATGAGATTCTCAGCGCCGGCACCACAGAGATCTACGTGGAAGGCGACTTCGACGAAGACCTGGAAGACTCACAACACGGGGAGCTTCGAATGCTTCTCAGCGAGGCCCCTCGCGACGCCGGGGAGACCACCCGAAATTGGGCTGTGGAGATCACCGACTACGACGTGATCGAGGATCGACTCCGGGAGGTCACTACCACTCGGCTGCGGTGGTCCTCCCAGAAGGCTCTTCCCTTCGACTTCGACCTGGATCGGACCACAGTCTTTGTCAATGTCTTGCCCGTGATCGCCGGTCGGACCGAGGTGCGTCATTTCGTCATCGGCGAGTCGCCGGACCCGACGCGCTTGCCTCAGGCGGTGGAACGACTCGGTCCCGATCAGACCGTGACCTACCGCTTCCCGGTGCCCGGCTCCCAGAACACTCCACTCGCCTGGGACGAGAGGGTCCCCCATGTCTCACTTCGCTCGATTTTCGTGCCAGAGATCTCCGAGGTCGCACCAGAGGACCTCGATGAAATGATCAAGGAGCGCTTTGACCAGGAGGAAGAGCAGGGGATTCAGCGGTGGAATTGGAGGCCTTCTTTCGTATCCGAAGGAAGCTCCACGGCCCGAGATCCGGATTTTGTTCTGGAGGCCGGCTGCTGGCGGCGGGTTAAAGGACATCTCGAAAATGGCATCGAGTATCCCCATGTAGACTATGCCGAAGCTGACGGAGTGACGCTTCGATTCGGCGATGGCCAATTGGGTCGGATCCCGGCGCGGGGAACGGTCTTCGAGGTGACCTATCGACTGGGCAACGGGGCGGGCTTTAATCTGGCTGCTCATACGATACGAGAGGTGACGCAGCCCACGCTGGAGAGCGCAAACCTCGTTCAAAGTGTGACCAATCCACTTCCCCTGGAAGGCGGACTCGACGCCGAGAACGTCGAGAGAGTTCGAAGCGATGCGCCCCGCGCGTTTCGTGCCATCACCCACCGGGCGGTCAGACCCGAGGACTACGCCGAGGGCGCCCAGCGCCTGGATTGGGTTCACCGGGCAGGCGCGTCCTTTCGATGGACCGGCAGTTGGGCGACCGCCTTTATCACTCCCGACTCCCGGGGGGAGGCTCATTTGCAGCCGGCTCACCGACGAGAGTTGGAGACCCACCTCGATAGGATGCGACAGGTCGGAAGACCTCTGCGAGTCCTGGAGCCGGCCTACGTGAATATCGACCTCCGAATCAGCATCTGTGTTCGGCCTCGTTCAGAGCGCACGAAAGTTCATCGGGCGCTTTTGGAATCACTCCATAAGAGCCCAGGCGATAGGGATGAGGGTGGGATCTTTCATCCCGACCGATTCAGCTTCGGGACGCCTCTTGATCGGAGCGAGGTAGAAGCATTTTTGCAGCGTCAGCCCGGTGTAAAAGCAGTGGAGTCCGTCGAGATCCGGCGCCAGGGGTGGTTTGACTGGAAAGAGTTCGACGAACTCCGCTACGACATCGCCGATGGTGAGGTCATTCGGATTCTAAATGATCCGGCCTATCCGAATCGTGGGACGGTTCAATTGATGACACACGGGGGGATTGGATGACCGATTTCGACCGCGCCAGAGAAGTAGAGCTTCTTCGACAATTGCGAAGGGAGCTTCCCGGGGGACTGGGCAGGCTGCCGCTACAGGCGGACACCTTCGCCGAGTTTCGACGGTATTTGCTCTCCGATGCTGCCCGACCGGATCGATTCCCGGGGTGGACACCAGCCGACCAGGACCCGGGGTTGATGCTCGTGGAGATGTGGGCCTATCTGCTGGATATTCTGTCGTTTTACGAAGAGCGCATCGCCAATCAGTCCTATATCCGCACCGCGCAGAGTCGACCGTCGATTCGACGCCTGGTCGAACTCCTCGGATATATTCCACGGCCCGCTGTGGCCTCCTCGGTCACCCTCGCCGTGGAAGCTGAGGGGCACGAACCGATCACGATCGACGCGGGAACGGCGCTGCAATCGGAGGAATTCGACGACGAGCCGCCGCAAGTCTTTGAGGTCTCGTCTCCAGTCGAGGTCGACCCGGCGCTGAATCGATTCGATATTACCAGCGCCCCCTTTGAAACCCTGGCGAAGGCCTACGGCGCAACCTCTACGTCCGTTCTTCATCTGGAGAATCGTGGGGTGAATCTGCGCCGAAATGACGAGGTTTTCATCGAGACCGGATCCGGGGTGCGAAAGGTCCGAGTCCACGACCGGGAGGATATTCGTGACGTCGACCAGGAGCGCCTGGTTAAACTCTCGCTTTCGCCAGCGCTCTCCTTTGGGACCGGTGATAGACCGCAAGATATTCGATTGATGAAGTCGACCCGAGTCGCCACAGGAACCGTCTCGGGGACCTCGATTCGCCTCAACGCGCTCTACCCCGACATCAGTCCCGGTGAAGAGGTCATCATTGAACGGCCCGGGGGGTTGGTAGTGCGCGATATTCGGGCCGTTGCAACTCAGGAAGTTCCCCTGGCATCGGGAACTCATACCTATCTCGATGAAGACGACGACGAAACAGCTACGATCGGGTTTACGGCCAATCACAAAGTTACGGTGCTCTATTTTTTCGGTACCCTGCCAGGTTGGGGAGGCGCAACGGTTCACCTAAACTACGTCGAAGGCGGACGAGTTCGACTGCTTTCACAAACCAGCATCGAAGGCGATAGCCCGCTTCAACCAAGAGACTCTGCTGCCGATGAATCCGTCGAAGAACTCGCCGGAGTCGATAAAGAGTTGATCTGGGCTGATAAGCGAGATCGGGCGGCCCGAAGGTCGACGGCCTTTGACGTCGATGACGACGGTGCGTTGACCTTAACTCCAGACGGGTTGCCCCGGATGTCCTTACCCCTTCGCGCTTACGGAAATCTCGTTCAGGCGACCCGGGGAGAGTCGGTTCAAGACGAGGTGTTGGGTAGCGGCGATGCCACGTTGGCCAATCAGAGCTTTGAACTCTCTCGGGGCCCGCTGACCTACCTGAACCGACTCTCTTCGCACACCGCCCACGGGATGACGTCGACCCTTACGGTCTATGTGGATGACGTAAAATGGCGAGAGATTCCCTACTTCTTCGGGGCCGGTCCGAACGACCGGGTCTATACGGTGCGCGAGGACGATGAGGGCCATGCCACCGTTCGATTTGGTGATGGACGCCGAGGGGCCAGGCTTCCCACGGGGCGAGGCAATGTGGTGGCCCATTATCGTTTTGGCGCGGGAGAGGCGGCGCCCGGGGCCGGTCAGATCTCGGAGTGGATCGATCCTCCCAGGGACGCAGAGATCGTGGTCAATCCTCTGGCCGCTCACAGCGGAGACGATTCTCAGCGCCCCGAGGAGATCAAAGCTAACGCTCCCTCCTCGGCGCTGCTTTTGGGACGGGCGGTCTCGCTGAAGGATTTCGAGGCCGCCGCCTTAGACTCCCCGGGCATTGACGGGGTGTTGGCAAGATGGAACTGGCACGAGTTGCGACAGGTGCCGGTGGCTCAACTCTGGTTCATTGGAACTTCCGAACAAACGGGCGCGATTCGAGCCCACCTGCGCTCCATGATGGATCCCACGGTGCACCTCGAAGTAAATCCTTCGACGGCCCGAATGATAACCCTGACCGGGGAGGTCGTCGTGAAGCCGGGATTCGACAAGGCCGCCGTGGAGGAGAGGGTCAACCGTCGCTTGTTGAAAGAAGATGGGCTCCTGGCCCCCCACAAAATCGGCATCGGCGGCGCCCTCTTCTGCAGTCAGATCTTTGAGGAAATTCTCCTGGTCGAAGGAACTCGATCGGTTCGAATCCTCACCCTTCGCGAGGAAAAGCAGGGATTCGTGGAAATCATTAACTTCGTGGGAGCCACGGCCGCAGAGCGGCGATTGGCGGCTGACGAGGGCGAGCATCTGGTCTTTGAGAGCGTCGAAATTCTGGCCGCGGAGGATACGGAATGACCGAGCAATCAACCGCAGAATTGATCATGCCCGAAGACGGATACGAGGAGTATTATCGCCGCAAATTGTGGGAGATGATTCCCGGCGTCTACCGTCAGGAAGCTGGTGACGATACGTTGGACACTTTGCTTTCTCTTATCGCCCGGCAGGCCGCCCAACTGCGGCGAAGACAAGATCGCCTCTGGGAAAATCAATCCGTAGAATACGCCGACTCCTGGGTACTTCCCTATCTGGCGGACCTGGTGGACACCCGCCTGGTCTCGGAGTTCAATCCCCGCGGTCGCCGAACGGATGTGGCCAAGACGATTTATTATCGTCGTCGTGCCGGCACGCCCGGGGTGCTCGAGGAGTTGATCCGAGATATCGCCGGCTGGCAGGGGAGACTTGTCGAGAGCTTTCGAACTCTGCTCCGGACGCCCCATCGATTGGACGGACCCCTTCGATCGCCGCCGGCACATCACCTCTCGACCACACCTTCCGGCGGGCTCGTCGATCTTCGAGACTCCCACCTCTCAACGCGGGTGGGCGCTCCATTCGACGAGGCTCATTATCTCCCCGACTTTCAGCCTCATAGCGGCGCAAATGGTCGCCGA
>SKNI01000593.1 GCA_007120615.1 Myxococcales bacterium
GAGAACCGACCACTTTCCAGTACGCCAACCCCCGAGAACCGACCACTTTCCAGTACGCCAACCCCCGAGAACCGACCACTTTCCAGTACGCCAACCCACAAATGTGTAAATGTATAAATAGAAAAAGGCGTCGCGAGCCTGCAACGCCTATCTATTTAAAGGATTTACACATTTGTGGACCGGCTTATTGGCAACAGCCCTAATTTCGCCGTGCAGGTCCGATTATTCTCCGGAAAGCGCCGATATTCTTCGGAGTTGACCTCGGAGCATCGCTGACATTAAATGGTTCACCATGTAAAATAGGTCACCACGTAGTGCTACTACCTATATACCCCGCCAATGGAGCTACCGATGAGCGACGAAGTTTACGGTGTACCCGCCGACAAGATTCCCACCCTGGTCCGACAACTGGAAGAGATCAACGAGAATTGGGCGAAGTTACAACCCCTGTATAAGGCCGGTGTGGCATCGAGAGACCGCCACGCGCTGCTGTGGGAATTGGTGCGGCGCGGCGACTATCCGGCCTGGGACGATCCCGTCGTCTGGGAGACGTTGGCATCGGAGTCCGGAATGAAGGCAGCGTCGGCACAGGATATCGTCGACTTTCTAAGCAAGGTCAGCGCCTTTGATAAAGAGCGCGACGGCGACGATGGGAGCCACGACGATTATTACGATGATATGGATGGCTACGATAGTGAGCCCCCCTTTGAGTCGTTCAGACTTGCTCGGTTTTGGCCCTGGCATCTGGATACGATGGCCATGCACGCCTACGCCGAAGACCGAGAGCTTGTGGAGGAGGCGGCCCACACCTTTTCCGAGGATCTTCAGCAGGGCCTCCAATTGGTGCGCCGACGGTTCGGGGTGATAAAAAAGGAGGAGGTCGCCGACGAGGTGGTCAACTCCCTGGCTTCTGTGGACGTATGGCAAGAAATTCCCGGACCGATCGTGGACTGGGAAGATGGTGAATTGATCACTCTTAAAAATAATCGCACCGGTGATGAGAGAGAGATAGCGAGGCGTCGATTCCTGGACCAATTTGCCGATGCCCCAACATGGGGGCGAGCCCTTTTGAAAGCCCTTGGCGAGGAGCATGAACAGCTTCCGATTTTTAACAATCTTTTGCCGGCCTGGCCTTTCGCCGACACTGAGCAGTTGGCGAACTTACTGGAGCATATCAAATTTAGAAGCGACACCCCGGACCGAATTTATGAGTTGATGGCTCAACGAGATGATGAGCCAGGTGCATTGATGGAGATCGCTCAGATCTTCGTGGAGAAAAATAAGAATTCCATTGCCGAACTCGTCGCCATCTGCGCGATTTTGAGCGCCCAGCGGCGTGGCCAACCGGCGCCGACGGAAGCGTTGGAGATGATCGAATTCAACGCACTATCCTTGCCGGGCTCTCACCGCAATGCCCCCGGTGGATTGGATGCGCTGGTACAGGCGCTTCGTGCCATCGGTGAGGAAGCGGCGATCCAGCGATTTGTCGTGGGCTTTGGCCATAAATATTATATGGACAGGCCCCTGATCGGGATCTGCGCCTTTCCCGACAGCGAAGACCTGTTGGCCAGGGCTTTTGATCTCGTCGAAGAGATTGCGACCGGTGAATCGGGGAAATTTAATGCCATGAACAAGTCCGTGTTAGGCCTGAGCCTGGTGGGTCCGTCGTTGCTCGATCGGCTGGTCCAGGAGTTTGAGGCCGCCGACCACGCCGTGCTTCGCGACACCTATCGACGGGCTATCCTGGGTATCCTCGCCGATATGGAGGAACCCGCCGACGAGGCCTACGACGGCTTTATCAGCCTGGTGAACCTGGAAGATAAGCAGGTCGGCGACGGTGAAATCTCCCGTGAAATGGTAGAGGATTACCTGGCAGCGCTCAAAGGGATGCCCGAGGAGCGGGCTGTGGAATTGATCGTGCGCGATCTCAACGTGGACGCTCCCACCTGGCCCCGGGCCATCGCAGCGGTCAGGGCATTTCAAAACCCGGAGATCTTCGCAACGCTCTTTGCCCGCATCGCCGCCGGGCATTCCACCAAGGTCGGCGACCACGATTGGTTTGGCGAGGTGCGGGGGATCTATAATGAGAATCAGGATGCCATCAAGCTCCACCTGGGGCCTGTGCTTGCCAAAAATGATGACACCGATCTCCACAATACGATTCGCGGCATGATCGGCGCCGAGGTCTACGACGACCTATTGGCCAGTGCCGGGACCAAGTCGGAGGCTGACGCCGACCAGGCTGCCAAGATTCGCCGACTCTCCGAGGCCTATTTTGAGTCCAATCCCGACGCCGGGCGGTGTTCCGTTTATCTCTTCGAGCGCGGTGATGAACCCCCACAGCAGGGAACGCTCAACCGTATCGGCGGGCGCCCCTTTGGAGTCGACGCCTCGAGCTGGCCGATGAAAAACGGGGACGATGCCCTTCCCATGACCCACCTCTTTACTCTCGACCTCAAGGAGACTCCCGGAATCGCCGCTCTCTTTGAGGAGGGAACGCGAGCACTATCATTATTCGTGCGTTTCCCCGGCAACGAGGCCTGGTCGCCCCATAATGCAGATAGCGAGGTGCTTGTCTTTGGCGACGATGAGGTCCAGGAATTTGAGGGCGAGATGCCTGTCGGTGACGATCAGGCCCTGGCCTTTAGCGTCGAAGAGGTAGAGGTGCCCAGCGAGGCCTTTTCCGTACAATATGGGACCAACCCGGCCCTGGAAGAGATCAAAAATTCCGTCTATCAGGCCCAAGCCTGGGGTGGAGCGCCGGTGCCCATCTGGCTGCAGTCCGAGGAGTACACCGGCACCTTTGTGATGCAATTTGACGAGGGGTTTGCTTCTATGAGCCTCGGCGATTGTGGAATTATGTACGTCTTTGCGGATACGGCTTTTGGGCAATCTCACTGACGCTAAGCCAGACAGCTGATGACTCGAAACGATCGGATATGGCGACGCGGGGTAATCCGAATCGCCTTCACTCTTCGAGTTCTACTTACGTGCTTCAGGGAGCGCAACATTGAGAAGTTGAAGTTATCGGGAGCCCATCACTTCTTCGATTAGCTCCAACAACCTCTTTCGTCCTACGGGCTTAAATACACAGGGAATGGAGTGGTCTTCGATGAACCGCTGGGCTTCTTCATCGAGCGCTCCGCCGGTCATAAAGACCAACGCCTTAAAGGCTTCTGGGAGTTCATCGGCCAGGGTTCTGGCAAAATCAATCCCTCCCATATGAGGCATCATCAGATCACAGAAAATCACATCGAAGCATTCGCCATCTCGAAGTTGTTCCAGCGCATGATCGGCGCGGGTATGGACGCTGATCTCAGCGTGTCGGGAGAGCTGACGTTGAAACGCGGTTCCAATCTGACGCTCATCATCGATAAACAAGACCTGGGGCGTTGAAGAGATGACCTCGGTGGTAGTCTCCTCCATGTCGATTTGCACGGGCACTTTGATCGTGGGGACCTCCTGTTCCAGGCTAAGGGGCAAGAAAACCCGAGCTTGAGTCCCCCGCCCGGGTGTGCTCTCGATGGTCAGATCTCCGCCCAATTGTCGTGCAATATATAACGAAGAGGACAACCCCATACCAATGCCCTCCCCAGGGGCTCGGGTCGTATAAAAAGGGTCAAAGATATGGGGCATTACCTCGGGATCGATGCCTGCCCCCGTATCTTCGATCTCGATGATGATTCGGTCTGAAGATATCGAAGTCCTCACATCGATGCGATTATCCAGAAGGTGACCGGGCTCGATGGACTGAGCGGCGTTCATCAAAAGATGCACCAGAAGTTGGGCCAGCAAGGTCTGGTTTACCTCGATGACCGGGACGGGCTCGAGTTCGACGTGAAGCTCGGCGCGGTGGCGGATCGCGTGATGGGTCATATTCAGGGCAAATCGAAGAATCTCTTCGATATTGGTGGGCTCGTTTTCGGTCTCTTCGGGGCTGCCAAACCGTCGAAGTTCGGCGGTAATACGACCGATTCGGTTGATTCCCTCGTGGGCCTCATCCAGGGCTTCGACGACCTGGGCTAATTCCCGGCGCTCATCCTCGGTGACGGGCAGAGCCTGGTTGTCTTTAAGACGAGCTGCCAGGGAGGTGATGACTTTTTGAGAATACTCCACGCCGGCGCTGACGTAGGTGAGGGGATTGTTGATCTCGTGTCCGACACCGAAGGCGAGGTTTCCCACCGCTGCCAATCGGTCGACCCGAAAGGCTCCCTGCATGGCATTGCGTTGCTGGGTTACGTCGTGGACGACGCCCAAAAAACTCGCCGGACCTCTTCTCTCCCCGCGAAGCTCCAGGCAACGATCGGGGGCCGCGCGGGGGTGAATATCAAAGGGCTTGATGACCCCGGTTTTGCGGGCGCTCTTCAGGGCCTGCTCACAGATTTTTCGGTCTTCGGGGATCACCGCGTCCAATAAGGAGACGCTTCGCTGAGAGAGCTCGATTCCGAAGAGCCGACGGGCACTCTCATGAAGGTCGAATTGCTCGGTCTCGGTGTCCCACTTCCACGCTCCGGTCATCGACGCATCCAGGGCCATGTCGAGGGTGCGCTGGGTTCGATTTAGATCCGCGTGCGCCCTGCGAAGAGCATCGTTTTTTTCGGCAAGGGACCGTGTCGCAAATCGAAGTTCAAATTCATCGACCACCATCCGGGACAGACCGACGAACATATCCCGGACCTTCGGGCCGACCTCCTCGAGATGAGGACGGGTGTCGATCACGCAGAGAGCCCCCAATCGAAAGCCGTCGGGTGTGATCAAGGGTGCACCGGCGTAAAATCGAAGATGAGGCGGGTGGATGACCAGCGGATGCCCGGCAAATCGAGGCTCTTCAACCATATCTCTTACGATCAATAGCTCGCCGGATAAAATGGTATGTCCGCAAAATGAGAGACTTCGATCGACCTTGTCGATCTGGATCCCGAAGCAGGATTTATAGACCTGA
>SKNI01000416.1 GCA_007120615.1 Myxococcales bacterium
CTTCTGGGCGCCCTGACACAGGTCAAAAAAGACGTCGGCGACCTCGATCCGGTGAGTCTCGAGATGGCTCGACACTACTGGTATATCGACAGCTCCCGAGCCATCGAGCGCCTCGGCTGGAGCCCTCGCGATCCCGATAGAACTCTGCGAGACACGGTCAACTGGATTCGCGAAAACCACCCGGAGTTTCAAGAAGCCCGAGGAGAGCGCCCCGATCCGCCACCGGAGCTTGTTTCTCCAGAGACCGTAGAATACGCCCGGAAATTGCGAGAAGAGGCCCACGATCAGCGCTGATCTTCGAAATTTCTTACTCGCCACCTTCAGCCTCTGCTGGCTACTCGCCGGAGCGTTCTACGCGCTGGGATTCTCCTATTCCGGCTGGGTGGTTTACGTGCTCGGCTCGACGTTCATGCTCATCCCGGGCATCGTCGCGCTGGTCATCGACAAGCGCGCCGGGCGAAGAGTTCGCTCCAGTCTGTGGATCCATTTTCGCCCCAATAAGTGGTGGATTGTAGCGTGGCTCTCCCCGGTCTTTCTCGCTCTGGCAGCCCTTGGCGCCGCACTTCTGCTTCCCAATATCGGATTTGATCCGGGGATGGACGAGATGCTCCGCCAGCTCGAGTCTATGCTGAGCGAAGACGAATTAGCGGCGGCAAAAGAGCAACTGAACCGATTTCCCTTTGGCATCTTTCTCTTTATTGCCATCCTCCAGGGCCTGGGCGCAGGCGCCACAATCAACGCTTTCTTTGCCCTCGGCGAGGAGCTCGGCTGGCGAGGTCTGATGCTTCGGGAGTTGGCCCACAAAGGGTTCTGGACGAGTGCCGCCATCATCGGCGTGGTCTGGGGCGTCTGGCATGCACCCCTGATTCTGCAGGGCCATAACTACCCCGACAACCCCATGCTGGGTGTGTTCGCGATGACCATCTTCTGTCTATTGCTCTCCCCCCTCTTCTCCTGGGTCACCCTGAAGTGTCGCTCCGTCATCGCCGCCGCCATCATGCATGGGACCCTCAACGCTACCGGAGCCTTATCGATCATCTTCCTCGACAATTTCGCCGACCTCGTCGTCGGGATCACCGGCGCCGTAGGCCTGTCGATCCTCCTGGTCCTCAACATCGCGCTCTACTTCTTCGCCCGCCCCACCTTGGTCGCGGAAGACTGGGAGATCGCCAACGAAGAGTCCGACCCGGCCCCCGCCGAGGGGTAGCTACATCGGCCAAAAGAACGTGCCCTCCAACCTGAAGTCGTCTCGCGGGCCCGGACAACCAAATGAAGCGGCCGGCAATCGATGATGCAGCCCTTTTCAATCTCCTCCACTGATGGGAAGACCATCTCCCGGTTGAACCTCGACATCCGGCCTGATGGAAACCTCACTTTTTTCGGAAAAATTCGATCCCTTCTGATGGGAAGAATCATTTCAGCCAAAAAGTGAGCTTCCCATCGCTCAGGAAGGTCTTCTGCGTCGGGAAAATGCGTTCCCCTCGCTTTGGTTCGTTCTCTGCGCCCGCGGGAAGCGTTCCCATCTGTTGGCATAGCGTTTCTGCCACTGAAGTAGCTCTTCCGGCCAGATGGGAAGAGGTACTTTAACAAGACCCGACCCGTTCCGAACCGCATTCTGACCGGTTTACTACGGGGCTACCCCCGGCGGCTCTCATGATTTGAGTTGCCCCCGTCACCCGTGGGTGTGATCCACGTTGATCGGCAAAGTGGGATGAATCAGGAGTGCGGACGTCCCCGTCTTTTCATGGGACACATCGGCCGGAGGACATCCCTGTTAGCTATCCGCCGCAACCTCAATTCAGAGTTTGGCGCCGAGGACATCCTTGTCATCGCTCAAGAAAAAGCGCTTTTCTTGTTGGCGATAACATGGATGTTATCGGCGCCAAAGACCTCATAGTTTTGCACCGAGGATAGATCCGCTTTGCGGAGTGACCGCGGATGTCGAGCCATTATCCGCGTTGAAGATAAGACGTCCCCGTCTGCATGGAAAAAAGCGCTTTTCGCTTGCTGCGGACGAGGGACGTCCGCGCTCCTCCAAGCCACCAAAAACTTCAACGATACCGACTGGACCCGATCACACCGGGAGGCTCTCTTCCTTTTACGGCTTATTTTGAGCCCTCCTCGGTCAGTAACGAAGCCCTGTCGGCACGCATCACAACCGCGACAAACGATCCGATTCGCCCGCAGCAGCACATCGACCTTCAGGGTCGCGCGGGTCCCAGTTGCCCCCAGCCGGTTATCGAGATTTCCGGGGCTTCCAGTGGTATCTCTCAGCGAAGCGACGAGT
Organism: Myxococcales bacterium; assembly: GCA_007120615.1. GTDB lineage: Bacteria > Myxococcota_A > Bradymonadia > Bradymonadales > Bradymonadaceae > SKNI01. Next base: position 2,288 of record SKNI01000416.1, read on the forward strand.
CCCCTGCTTTCTCCGCAGAGCCTTTGGATCGGGTAATCCTCGATGCCGGCCCGAGCGTTGATCCCGGGGGCGGAGATATCACCCATTACTCGTGGACAATCATCGAGAAACCCGCTGATTCCGGAGCGATGCTCTCCACGCCCGAGGAGTCCACTGACGAACTCTTCCTGGACCTGGCCGGCACTTATGTCGCTGAATTGAATGTATTTGACGAACACGGAGAAGAAGCCTGCTCCCCGGCACGCATGATCGTCGAAGCCAGGGTGGCCGCTGACGTTCATATTCAGTTGGTCTGGGATACACCGGGAGACTCGGATCGCTATAACGATCACGGCAGTGATATGGACCTCCACTTTCTCCATCCCCAGGGGACCTGGAATCAGGCCCCCTGGGATTGCAACTGGCGAAATCGACAACCTACCTGGAGTGATAGTGAAGATGGAAACCCCAGCCTCGATATCGACGCCACGCAGGGCTGGGGGCCGGAGAATATCAACCTCGATGGGCCCGAAGCTGGTCTTAGCTATGCAGTGGGAGTGAACTATTTTACGGACCGGGGGTACGGCCCCAGCATCGCGACGATTCGAGTCTATCTTTACGGAGACCTGGCCACGGAACTTACTTCGGAAGCGATCACCGTTGGTCAGTTCTGGAGTGCATTACTCGTCGAACCGTCCGAGGACCAAGCCTTCGTCATTCTTGACCAGATCCACGACGGATTTCCCAACTTGAAAGATTGAAGGACTCAATAATTCGTCAGAAAAACCGGGCCACGGTCAGACCGATATTATCACCACCACCGCCACGGTTGGCGAGCAGGATGAACTCCAGACAGGCCAGCGCCGGATCGGGCTCGGCCAGAAGAACGGAGAGGATATTGTCCTCACTCACCAAGAGATTGGTGCCAGCGAAGTCGACGAGGCCGTCTGTGGTCAACAAAAGCGTGTCCCCATCGATGACCCGAAACCGAAAGAGGTCCGGCTGGGGATCGACGGCGTTGAGAATTCCATCCTCGATGACAAAAGTCCCAAGGCACCTGGCCAGGGCATCGCCGTGGGGCATCGCCAGAGCGCTGTCGGCGTGGACACCTTCCAAGATGGAGAGAGTCCACAGGTTATGGTCGATGGTCATCTGCTCCATACCGGCGCCTCGCTGCAGATAGACTCGACTGTCGCCGAGGGCTGCGAGGGTCACCACGCCGTCGAAGATCACCGCCACCAGCGCCGTAGACCCCATCACTTCGTGGGGGCTTCCCCGGAAGGGCGAATGGTTCTCATTTACGTAATTGACGATCCGCTTGTTGGCCCGACGCAGAATGGTCTGAATGATCTCGACGTCGTCGAGCTTCTCATCCATTAAATACGCGGGCAGAACGTCTTCCCACACTTTGGCTGCTTCTTCGGTGAGCGCTGCACTGGCGAGGTCTCCTGATCCATAACTGGCCGTGGAGACGCCATCGGCAACCACGACCAGCGAAAATCGGCTGTCCTCGGAAGCCGCCGAGAAGACGTGATCCTGATTGGTGGGATTTCGCCGACGTTTGGCGATCCCGATATGGGTCTCGCTCGCAAGCCGCATGCTGGGAGGTTCTTCGCTCGAGGCCGCCCGACGCTGCTCCATGATCAGGCAGGCATTCTCAAAAGCGTCCATCATGGAGCGCACGCTGGCGTATCGATCATCCGGTCGTGGACGGGCCGCCCTGGAAATCACCGCCTGTAATCCCGGAGGAAAAGAGGGGCGGAAATTTCGCGCCGGAATCGCCGGCGCGTAGCGGGTGTACACCGAAGCCGGAGGCACTTCGCCGGCCACCAGAAAATACAAAAACATGCCCAGCGAGAAGATATCGGCGGTCTCGCCGTCTCGACTTCCCATTCCGCTCAATAATTCGGGAGCAGAAAACCCGGGAGTGACCGCGATCTCATCATCGATCTTACCCGACGGAAAGAGACGGTCGATTCCATCGAAAATCGCGGCGATTCCTTCCTTTTCATCAACGACTTCTTCGTCATCGATCACCTCCGACCAGGTGACGGAGTCGGAGTCGTTTAGCCCCGCGCCCGTAAGGCCGGTGGGCTCCGAAAGCTCCTGGTGGCCATCTTCGTCCTCTTTGGCTTCCCTAGCCTCCGATCGTTCTGCGATCAGGGGTTCCGTTTGAGTAACCGTCTTGGCTTGAGCATCAAAGGGATTGTCACCCCCACCGAAATCGATGCTCGCTTCGCTCTCATCAAATAGCGGTTCACTGTCGGGAGCGGCGAAATCACTGCCCAACGAATGAGAAATAAACTCCTGAGGAAATCCGTCCTCCGTCCCTCGATCAAAGATCCGCACATTCCAGGGGGTCAGCCCCAGATGGATCCAGCCGGCTTCATGAAGCTCGACGAATAGCTTTCCTACGATTCGGAAGATCAATCGTACCTGCTCAAACTCCAACTCTCCCCGCACCAGATCGACCAGATCTCCTACGGATAGCCCGACGTTGTCGACGAAAATCGAACGCGTAAGACTCCCCTCTTTCTCCACACTCACCGGGGAGCGAACCAGATCGGCCACTTCCTCAGGCCAACCGATATCGCGACGGTTGGGCTGGATGGTCTCTTCGATGAGATAGGTAGGATGAAGCAGGTTTACTCGCTCATCGTCGGAGAAGTCCTCA
>SKNI01000474.1 GCA_007120615.1 Myxococcales bacterium
CAGACCAACGCTGGCGGCGTCGCTTCGTCCTCGCGGTGGCGCTGCCACAGCTTCGTCCTTGCTCCTGGCCAGTCGTTGCCCTGCCGGTCCGACCCGATCCGACAGACCAACGCTGGCGGCGTCGCTTCGTCCTCGCGGTGGCGCTGCCACAGCTTCGTCCTTGCTCCTGGCCAGTCGTTGCCCTGCCGGTCCGACCCGATCCGACCTGGATCACAGCCTCCGGAGAAATCAACGGCTGACCAACTCCGACCAGGAGATATTGGTGGATCCGGAGAGGCGAATTCGGCGAAGGGCCAGGTCGAGGACCAGAAGCATCAGGGCCAGGGCGACGAAATAGGGCCAGAGGTGGCGTCGATAGCGCACCTCTTCGCCTTGAGGATCAAAGATGGCCTCCACCGAGGGGTTGATCTCGCCTCCGGCAAGGGTGACGGCCTGTTCGACGAGGCTGGTGTTGGCTTCGATAAAAGAGAGCTCTCGAGGATAGGGGTAGGAGAGGCTGGTCTGGCTGACGGCGAAGCTGTCGCCGTGGCGTTGGTGCTGGGCGGCCAGGTGATAGGAGCCGAAGGGCCCCAGATCGAAGGTGGCTTCGTAGCGACCAGGAGCGGTTTGGTAAAATTGGAGGTGGCGTTCGCCGCCTTCGGGGTCGGTGATATGGAGGTCGCTGTCTAGATCGTTGATAAAGCGGTCGTCGGGGCCGATGGCGTCGATGACCACGCGGCCGCGGTCCTGATCGATGAAGGCTCGCATCGGAAGGTGGTCGCGGTCATCGGTGCGCATGGTGTCGCGGATGAGTTGAGCCCATAGCTGAGAATAACCGGCCCAGCGAACCCACTGCACGCCCCAGCGGTTTTTAATATCGGAGGTAAATACAGCCGTCTTTCCAAGGCCCACTCGCCACCGCGCCAGGAGGGGCTCGCCTTGATCGGAGGTCAATAAGACATCGGCCTGGGATTTGGGCCGGGTGGAGACATAACCCAATAGAAATGGAGCCTGATCCCACTGGATCCCCTGAAGAACCTGAGCGCGACTGGTGACCTGCGGCCGAAAGGGCTCTTCGATGAGCGCGCTGTGGGCCATGTTTCGGGTCTCCTGGGTGAAAATCTGGGGGATATTATAGGGGTCGGTGGTGAAGTAGAACCGGCCGTTTCCGGCAGCAGCGACCCGACGCATCAGGGAGGTCTCAGCGTCGCTTCCGACCGCCACGGTGGTGACGCTGATATTCTCCAACCGCATGGCGGGCATGATCTCGGTGAAGATATTATCTTCGGGAGAGATTCCGTCGGTCAGGAGGATAACGTGGCGAATTCGGGCGGGATTAAAGGCCATCTTCTCGTAGGATTCGGCCAGAGCCAGAGCGATGTCGGTGCCGCCGCGCAGCTGAATTCGATTGATCTGGCTTAAGATTCGAGAGCGGTTGGAGACCGGCTGGATGCGCGAGATGGTGACCACCTCGTGATCGAAGGCCAGAATGCCGATTTCGGCGTCTCCCTCCAGGGCGTTGACGGCGGCCCGGGCGGCTTCTCTGGCGAGTTCCATGCGATTGTGTTCGGCCATCGAGCCGGAGCGGTCGATGACCAGGAGGATTGCCAGCCCGGGTGTCTCTCGACGTTGCTCTCCATCGAAATGAATGGGCATCAAATCCTCGACGACAGTTCCCTCCCAGCCGCCGGGGCCAAAGGAGTCCTCGCCGCCGGCCATGATCAGGCCCCCGCCCATATCACGGACGTAGGTGTCGAAGAGGCTCATCTGACGCTCGGAGAATTGATCGGCGTGAACATCGGAGAGCAAGATGAGGTCGAAGCGGTCGATCTCCTCCTCGGTCTCTGGCACACCGCCGGGCCCCCGGGTTTCGACGTCGAAGTTCTCATTTCGCAGCGCCCCTTCCAGATAATGTCTCGAGCGCATCTCGCCTTCTATATATAAGATGCGAGGCTCGCCGCGGATGTGGGCGGTGTGAACGTATTGATTGTTTGCCTCGTGGGTGTCGCGGCCTTCGACCTCCATATTGATGCGGAATTCTCGAAAGCCGGGCTCGTAGACCTGGGTCTCGAAGCGAACCTCGGTTACTCCGGGAGGAACATCTACGCTCTTTTCGTCGTCGCGGTATTCGTTTTGCCAGAGGGTCAGGTTGACCCGGTCGTCATGGGTCGAAAAAATGCGAGCGGTGAGATAAAAGGGGGCGCCCATCTCGATATTTTCCGGGGCGTCGACGCCCTGAATCATCACCTCCGGTGGAGGCTCGAACTCGATGTTGTGGGCGAAGATCCGGATTCCAAAGTCAGCAGCGCGGTTGACCTCGGCCAGGAAGTCGCCGTGGGTTTCGTTGCCATCGGTGATGAGGACGACGCGCTTGAGGTGGTCGTCTGGGAAGAGACCGTAGGCCATCCGAAGTGCAGCTGAGATATCGGTACCGTAGCGGTCGTCGTCGTCGATTCCCGCCGGCAGACCGGTGGGGCCATCTCCTTCTTCGTAAGTGGAGTCCGAGCCCATCAAACCCTGTGGCGGTTGGGGACGGGGGATCTCGGAGTAGGTGCCGTCGGCGTCGGGCTCCACGATATAGGGTCGTTTGGCAAAGGCGATGACGGTGACTTGATCATTTTCGTCGAGGCTTTCTACGGCAGCGTTGACCTGGAGGAGGGCCTCATCGAGGGCTTCGTCAGGGAATGAAGCGGAGGTGTCGACCAGAAAGATTGTGGCCACACGGGAGTCGAAGCTGGTCATCACGACCTGAATTAATGCACCCACGATGACGGCGATGACCAGCGCTCGCAGCGAGAGATTTACGATTCGCTGATAGCCCGGAAAGTCAGAAAGGGTGAATCGAGCGGGGATCGCCAGAAGGGGAAGGACCAGGAGGACCCCGAAAAATTGGGGCGCCAGAATCTCAAAGGTGCGGTCCAGAGCTTCAAAGTCGATGGTCTCGACGCCGGGCCAGATAATCAGGTCCAGATAAGCCCATACGCCGACGCCCCAGACTGCGACGAGGGCAGTCCAGAAGAGGAGACGCGATAGAATGGGGCGAGAACTGAGCATCGTTGATTCCAGGTGTTAAACGGTCCAGCGGCGATTAAAGGTCAGCCACTCCAAAAGGAGCAAGGCCAGGGCTGCGAAGAGCAGTAAGACCCACAATTGCTGTCGCTCGAAGAAGAGGGTTTCCATCTCTTCGGAGACTGCGGTGGATTCCAATTCCAGGGAGATCGGGGTGATATCGGACTCCTCGGGGCTGGAGAGGTTGGCGGCGAGGGTGATGGCGCCGAGGTCGGTTTCCAGGCGATAGAACCCCGGCTTGTCTCCGAAAAAGAGCGCTGCTCCGTCGTGAATCGCGGTGGCCTTGCGTTCGCCGTCGGGAGTGACCATATGAGCGGTGGTTGCGGCGCGATCTATGGGAATCGACCAGGTCTCTCCGGTGGCAAAAGAGTACATCAAGTCCACGTCGTCCTGGGCAAAATAATCCAGAATGTTGAGAACGAAGACCGGGAAACTTACCCGCAGCGGGAAGTCACTATTTCGAATGTCGAATCCGATGGCTACCATGCGGCGATCGTCATCTTCTCGGGCGAGGATAATGGGCTGCCCGAAAGAGCTGGCAACGGCGGTGTCGTTTGCGCTTCGGGTGAAGGTCTTTGACGAACCAATATTGAGATCTTGAAGAGTGATCCAGCGCAGCAGGGGATGACTCTGGACGACGTCTGTGATGATCGGCTGGGCTTCCCGGCCGGAGATTGTAAACGGTGATCCTTCATCGGGCGGGTCCAGATAGAGCAGATCACCGGTGGCGGGTGGTTCGGGAGCGACGCGGTCGAAGATGGTGATGTCGAATTCGGCTGTGGGGTCGTACTCCTCGGGGGCGATACGCTCAAAATCGATATGGGGGTTGAGAATCAGGGGCCCTTCGATGAAGAGGTTGCCCGGTGAGATCAATTGAGCCCGAAGCCGTCGGGGCGGTGGTACGGTGGCAAAGGCTCGGTCGTCCAGGGGAAAGACATCGCGAGCGTCGCTGGTTTGAAGGCGAACTCGCGCTTCCAGTCGCTCTCCGGTGACGGCCTGACCGGGATAAAATTGGCGATGGGTTTCCCGGGCATCGAGACTGAGACTCTGGGTGTCTACCAGGCGTCCGTCGGAAGAGATCTCGAGGACGGCTTCGACGGGGCGATCAAAATAGCTCGTCACCTCTACGTAGAGCTCGTGGTCGAGGCGATTGGATGGATATCGACGGGCATTAAACGCGGTGATGGCGAGGTTTTCGGAGCTCTCGCCGATTTTGATGTGGCGAACGGTGGTTTCGGGGCCAAATTCGACGTCGATGGGGGTGTCAGGATCGAGTCCTGCACCGTCGGAGATGATGACCAGTTCGGAATTGTCTCGGTCTCGCAGACTGTCGGCCGCAAAGTTTAGAGCCTGGCGCAGGTCGGTGGGGTTCGATGTGGCGCCGAGATCTCGCAACGAGGCTTCCAGAAGGGAGGGGTCCTCGACGAAGGGGCCCAACGGTTGGACGCGATTATTAAAGAGTACCACCATGACCCGGTCGTTTCCGCCGATGGTCTCTAATAATTCGCTCGTTTTGCGTCTGGCAACGTCGAACCGGTCGTAGCCTCCGGTGACGTCGGTGGCTCCCATACTGGCCGAATTATCGAGGAGAATCAGAAGGTGGCGCTCATCGAGGACCTCGTCGTCGAAATGGGGACCGAGGGCCGCCGCTGCCAGCAGAGCTGCGAGCACGATGTGAAGGAGCCACGATAAAATTCGCTTAAACCGGCGCCACCAATCGGTGCGGTGGCGGCTGCTGGTCAGGACCCGATTCCACATCGGTGAGAAGGGGATCTCGACGCTGCGTTTTCGCAGCTTCAAGATATAGAACGCGGTGATAAATATCGCCGCGGCCCCCGCCAGCCATGCTATGGTTTCGATGGGAAGTCCCGTCAACTGCATGGACGCGTTCCTCCCCTTGTTCTACTACCTTCAATTCTACGAACGTCAGCGCGAGGAGTGGTCATTTTAGAAATCCTCCTGCACGGAAGATGCGGAGCACCAGATCTTCGAAGGACTCCTGGATGGGAGCGCGAAAATAAAGGATCTGGCGCTTGGAGCAATAGGTCTCGAGTTCTTCGCAGAACTCCTCGAAGACCTTTGCATAGGCCCGCACCATGGCGGGAGTGACCGTGACGTGTCGAACTTCCTGGGTCTCGCAATCGACCAATTCCAACTCGCCCTGGATGGAGACCTCCATCTCCCGGCGGTCGTAGAGCTGGATCACCATGGGCTCGAATTTATGATAGCGAAGAATGTTGAGGCCTTCGTCGAATCCTTCGGGGTCGTAAAAATCAGAGATGACCACGGCCAGGCCGGGTCGTTTATTCTGGCTCACAAAGGTCTTAAAGGCTGATTTGAGGGTTGTCTGCTCTCCCGGTCCGCAGCGATCGAGGAAATCAAAGACTTTAAAGATCTGTGCCTTTCCTCGGCTCGGGGGGAGTCTCCCTTCCAATTTGGAAGAGAAGGGAATGATGCTGACTCGGTCCATATTGCTCAGCCCGATATAGGAGAGCGCCGCTGAAACTTTGCGGGCCATAGACCATTTGTTGAGCGTTCCCAGGTGCATAGAACGACTGGTGTCGAGGAGGAAGTAGATATAGAGGTCTTCTTCTTCCTCGTAGAGCTTCAGAAAGAGTTTTTCGGTTCGGCTGTAGACGCGCCAGTCCACATTCCGCATATCGTCGCCGTGGGTATAATGGCGGTGATCGGCGAAGTCGATGCCGGCTCCGACCAGGCGCGTTCGTCGTTGAGCGCGGCTTTTTCCGGAGGCGATCTTCTGAGAGACGATGTAGAGGTATTCGAGTTTTTTCAAAAACTCTTCATCAAACGAATCGTCTGTTTGTTCAGTGGCTTTAGCCACGGTGAACCTGCCTTTGGAGCTCAAGAGGTGGTCTCGGGAGTCTTGGCGATAATTTCTTCAAGAATGGCATCGGTGTCGACACCTTCGGCTTCGCCCTCGAAGTTGAGGATTACCCTGTGACGTAGCGCGGGAATAGCGGTGTGGCGAATATCATCGCAGGAGACGTTGAACCGGCCGTGCATCAAGGCGTGCACCTTGGCGGTGGTCAAGATGGCCTGGGCTCCTCGAGGAGATGAGCCAAAGCGGACATATCGGCGGGTGATCTCGGGAGCCGATTCATGCTCGGGGTGTGTGCCGTAGAGGATTCGAAGCGCGTAATCCTGAACGTGGCGGGCCATGGGGACTTTTCGGGCCAGCGAGCGCATCTCGAGGATTCGCTCGCGGCCGATGGCTTTTCCAACCTCCGGGGTATCGGACTGAGTGGTTCGATCCATGATGGTGTGGAGGTCAGCGAGTTTGGGAAAGAGGATCTTGAGCTTGAAGAGAAACCGGTCGAGTTGGGCTTCGGGAAGGGGATAGGTTCCTTCCATCTCGAGAGGGTTCTGAGTGGCCAGGACGAAGAAGGGCGGGTCGAGTTGGAAGGTCTCTTTTCCGATGGTGACGCTTCTCTCCTGCATGGCCTCGAGCATGGCGGACTGGGTTTTGGGGGTGGCCCGGTTGATCTCGTCAGCGAGGACGATATGGGAGAAGATGGGGCCTTTTTCGAAGCGGAAATGCTTGGAGCGGTCCTCTTCTTCCACGATGATCGTGGCACCCAGGATATCGGTGGGCATCAAGTCCGGGGTAAATTGGATCCGCGAGAAATCAAGGCCCAGGGCCTCAGATAGGGTGCGCACGAGCATCGTCTTTCCGAGGCCGGGGACGCCTTCTAAGAGGACGTTTCCGCTGGCGAGGAGGACCATGATTACGCCGTCGATGATCTCGCGGTTTCCGACGATCATGGAGCCGACTTGCTCGCGAATTTTACCGCAGTCACGCTTGAATGCCTCGACCTCTTCTTCGGTGGAGGGTGCGGTCTCTGAACTGGTAGCCATAAAGGAACTCCGGACTTATTGCTGGGGTCGGATTAACTGGAAATAACGTTTGATATAGTAGCGATAGCCGTCGGGAACGGCTTCCCGTTCCATGACTTCTTCGGCGATGTCGTGATAGTCGGCGTAGACGTCCTGGTAATCGGTGGTGGCGAAGCCTTCTTCGCTGGCGCTGCGGATGATCTCGGAGCGGGAGCGGCCTTCCTCGGAGTCCTGTCCGCGTAATTCTTCGCGAATGTACTCGGCGTCCATCTCGTCGGCGACTTCGCCGGTCTCTTCGGCGCTGCCGCCGTGGCCGGCGCCTTCGCCGTCGCTACCTTCCCGGTCCTCGCCAGCTTCGGCATGCTCGCGATCGTCGGATGGTTCATCTCCACCCCCGTCGGAGGCTCCCTGTTGTTCGGTTCCTTCGGAGTCGGAGTCTTCGCCTTCTTCGCCCTGTTCGCCGCGGGCTCGGTCCATAAAGTCGCGCATCTGCTCTCCGCGCTGCTCGTCTTCTGAGGAGTCACTTCGAGACATGCTCTCGCGCATCTCTTCGAGTTGACGGCGGGCTTCCTCGCGCTGCTCGGATCGCTGGCGCTGGTTCTCCATCTCCTGGAGCTGGCGGGAGGCGTCGTCCATTTTTCGGCCGACCTCATTTCGGTAGTCCGGTTCGTCATCATCGGCGCCGTCATCGGGTCCGTCGGGGCCGCGTTCTTCGGGGGCGGGGTCACCCTGAGGGTCACCGTCTTGTTGTTCTCCGTCATCGCCCTCATCGCCGTCCTGGTGATCGGGACGTTGGGTCTCGCCTTCGGCGCCCTCGGTTGACTCGGCGGCCTGAGATTTTCGCATTTCATCGGCGGTCTCATCGATCTCGCGGGAGAGTTGCTCCAATTGTCTGCGGGCGGCGGACTCGCTGAATTCCTCTTTGTCCTGGGCGGCCTGCTCCATGGCATCTCGAGCGTCGTCGAGAAGATCTTGGTTTCTCTCCATCGAACCGTCATCCATCTGGCTTAGCATTTCCTCGAATTTGTCGCGATGCTCTTCGAAGAGTTCCTCGAAGCGTTCCTCCTGGCCATCGAGATGATCGGCGAAGTGCTCCAGAAGGTCAGCCAGGCGCTCGGCCTGCTCCTCGGTGAGGTCATCGCTGTCGAGCTTATCGGCGAATTCCGAGAGGGCGTCGGCGGCTTTCTGGAAGTCTCCTTCGTCGAAGGCGTCCATGACCTCTTCTAATTCGGGGTGCTCGGCCAGGGTTTCGGCGTGTTCTTCTCGGATCTCGCGGGCGGCATCCGCCAGGGCTTCGGCTAAGAGGTCGAGCTCTTTTTGCTCGGTCTCGTCTCCGAAATGACGTTCCATGATCTCGTCGATGGCTTCCAAAAATTCGCGCTCCGAGATCTCGCGGGCTTCCACGGCATCGAGGAGGGCCTCAATCTCGTCGGCCAATTGCTCGGCCTGCTCATCGGGCAGCTCCGAGATGCGTCGGCGCAGCTCTCGGAGTCGGTCGCGCTCCAACTGGAGCGTGGTATCATCGAGAACCTGATTGTACTGAACGGTGAAGGGCTCGGGGAGTTCCTCGGTGTGGTCGGGGATGGGGATCAGACCGACGACGATGACCGAGATCGCCACTGCTGCGAGGAGTCGGGTGTCGGCGGGATGTCGCCAGGGAGAAGCTTTGCGAGGATCGATGGTCTCGACGTGGCGCAGAGCATCGCGGAGTTGAGCCTCTACAAATTCCTGGTCGGCCCGCGAGAGATCATCACTTTTGGCCAGGGATACAGCAGTAGAGAGGCGGTCGTGGAGGCCGTGGGAGCGGTCGATGATCTGAGCAGCAGCAATAGCGTCGACCGGTTGTATCGCCCGAAGAGCAGCTGCGATCATCGTGAAGGCCACCGCTACCAGGGCCCAGAGCCACCAGGAGTCGGCCTCCATCCAGCCGGTACGCATGGCGGCGACGCCCACCCCGGCGATCATCAGGCCAAGACAGGCTCCTTCCACGGCGCCCATAACGGATCGCTGCATTCGAAGGCGAGCCTTGAAGCGCTCGATCAAGCGCTCAATCGATTGCATTCCCGGTGATTGTCTGGAGGAGTTGGTCTTCATAATTGCGGTCTGGCCTTCTCAGTAATGCGGCAATGGAAAAACCCTTGAGTACAAAGGCTCACGCTTAGACGTAGTATTCCACGAATTTAATCAAAAAGAGCGGGTTCTTCGGTCGGATCGGGCTGAATTTGAGCGTCCTCAATCTCGGCTTCATCGTCGGGAGGGTTTTGTTGCAGATCATCGACCTCGGGCTCATCTTCGGGTTCACCTTCAGCGAATTGACGAAGCAGGGGCTCTCCATCCTCGGGGAAATAAAATTCGGGCCGGTCATCTAAGGCGAAGTCGCGCTCTTCTTCGGTGATTCGGTCCCGATGATACATGGCGCGAATATAGCGCGCCATGCGATTGAACCAGAAGGGAGGAATCGAGCCTCGATCGTAGTGAGCATGGTGGCGCTTGGGGCTGGGGACGATGCTGACCAGCCAGGCGACCTCGGAGACGGTGAGAGCATCGGGGCGTTTGCCAAAATAATGGACCGAGGCATCGTGGATACCAAAGACCCCGGGGCCGAACTCAATGATATTGAGGTAGAGCTCCATGAGTCGCTCTTTGGGGATATCGGCGACGCTCTCCATCAGCCAGACCAGGGTGACCTCCTGTAACTTTCGAGAGAGGACTCGACTGCGATCGAGAAAGAGATTTTTGGCCAATTGCATGCTGATGGTGCTGGCGCCCCGGACGAATCGGCCGGCGTTGATATTGGTCTGTACCGAGGTGCGGATGGCCAGAAAGTTAAACCCGCGGTGGGTAAAGAAATTGGTGTCCTCGGTGGTCATGATCGCCCGCGGCAGATAGGGCGAGATATGATGAAGGGGAACGTATATGTATTCTCCGTAGCGTTCGGGATCGATGTGGACTTGGAGTTGGTGATAGGGAAGAGGCTCGGGCTCTTGATAGCGCAGGATATCGTCATCATCGTCGGGTGACTGCTCGCCCCAATTCTGCCAGAACGGCGCCGGAGTCGGGGCAGAAGGAGTGTCGTCCCAGGGTTTCGGCGCGGCCTGGTTGATGGCATGAGGGGTCAACCAGTATTCGGGGCTCTCCAGGACTTCATAGCTCATGCCAAGGCCGTGACTGGAGGTGGGAACGGGAGGCCAGTCTCGGCGCCGGCGGATGCGATCGATTCGCTCCAGATCCAGGGGGGTATTCTCCAACATCCAGGTCGCCGGGGTCGGTCGCATTGCGGGAATCTGGACGGTGCGCTCGAAGAAGACCTCGCGCTCTCGGTACTTCATATTGGCTTTCCACTCGTCGACGATGGTGTGTTCAAACTCGTCGGTGAGCTTAAAGACGTCCACGGCGTCCGGCAGGTAGAGGACCTTAAAGTCCGGAGAGAGGCGGACATCGGCGTTCCACCGCATGTGGCGCGCTTCATAAAAGGGAACTTCCAGATCGAATTTCCACGTCAGCGCCCCGGCCATCTCGGTGCCGTCGAATCCCCCGCGGAGGGCGGCGGGGATGGCATCGATGATATCGGAGAGAGGCGTGGATTTGAGGTCGACTCCCAGGGTGGCGCGATTGGGCATGGCGGTGCCATCGAGGCCGTGAAGAGCGAAGTGAAAGTCGGCCTGGACTTCGCCGAGTCGGGCCGTCGCCTCTTCGATGACAAACGCACCAGTGGAAGGCGGCTGTGGTTCGTCATCGTCGTCATCTGCTTCTTCGGTGTCCACCGGTAAGTCCTGCGCCGCCAGCTCTTCGTCGAGCTCGTCCTCAGCGTCTTCCACCACCGAGGAGCCTTTGTCGATGAGTTTTGGCGGCGGCACCGATTCCGAGGGATCGTAATAGCCGGCGAGTTGAAGGCTGGTGGATGGAACCTCGACGGGATCGGCAGCAAAGGAGAGGAAGTGAACCCGGGTGTCTGTCGCGGAGAAAAAGCCGTCGAATCGGGTGACCTGCTCGACCCCGCCGTTATTGCTGACTTTCATTGTGGCCGTGATCTCTCCGCCGTGAAGACGGTCGGCGACCATGGAGCCGCCCAGTTGGGCGAGGTGGGCCAATTGGAGGTTGTCGATATCGATATTGGCGTTCCAGTCTCCGCGACGATAAGGGATGGAGAAATCGATGTCGGTGCGGCCTTTTTCGTCATCGGCTTCGGTCTGAAATTGCATCTTCCCTTCCAAAACGCCCTGGATGGGGCGGTGGCGCAATTCGATGAGATCGCCGCGAACTTCGAAATGGGACGCCGGACGAGTCAGATTCTCGTGGGTTCGAGCATCGTCGACGACGAAGCGAAAATCTCGCAACGTGGTCTGGTGAGGGAGGTAGTTGGCGATCCAGTTTTGAATGGGGAGCGCAGCCAGGCGATCCCGAAGAGATGGGGCTGGTTGCGGCTCGTCATCGGCCTGCGAAGGATCGTCATCCTCATCGTCATCGGCTCGGCTGCGAGCGATATTCTCGGTGATGGTTTTGGCTGTGGCCTCAACGGTGAAAGCCGAGGGCTGGCGCGCGATGGCGTATAATTCTGAGAAGTTTGACGCTCCCTGAGCGCTGTATTCGAGAAAGAGCCGGGCACCATCGACCTGGAACTCCAACAGCGATATCTCCGAGGGAGAGCGGACCCATTCATCGAGTTGAACGACCACGCGGTCAGCTCCGGCCAGGGGATGAGGTTCGTCGCTGAGTCGGGAGTAGAGGGCGGGGGCGACGAGCCTGGCTGTGAAGTCATCCTCCACGGCAACACCGGCGATGGAGAGTTCCACAAAGGGAAGTTGGCTCAGATTTGCGATGCGAAGTTCTGGCGTAAGATCGATGATGAATGTGGAGCGGTCGACGGGAATTCGGAGGTTTCCGGAGAGCTCGATTTTCTCAGGAAGTTGTCGGTCGGGGGTATTGTTGGGAGCGATGTCGATGGAGGTGGAGAAGGGAGCCGACTCCCGATCGCCGGTCATCGAGAAGTGGGCGGTGTGGATGCGGTCGACAGGCCAGGGGAGGGCGTCGTCGTGATGGGTAAACTCCACAGTGGCGTCGCGGATATCAACATCGGGATATTGACCTCCGAAGTGACGAAGAAGCCGCTCTACCCGGTCTGTGAGATCGGTGGGGCGGGCGGTGATATCGTCGTCGCCGGTGTCGTCGCTCTCGGAGGCCGGACGGTCGAGGAGTTCATCGACAAAGCTCGAACCATCGGCCCGCCGATGGACGACGAAATGAATGCCCTCCATTTCGATACCGGAGGCAGCGGGGCGTCCCCGGGCCGCTTCCAGGAGGGCAACGGAGAGCCGAATCTCATCGATATTTCCGAGATTCTCCCCGCCTTCGGGAAGGGAAATCTCAATGTCTCGAAGAAGGAGCCCATCGAGTCCGGTGGTCTCGATTACCCCCACCTCTACGGAGAGGCCGGCCCGGGTTTCGAGCTGGGCCAGTTCCTTTCGAAGGAGGTTTTCCGTCAGCCGAGGGGTCAACAACCATGCCGAGATCGCCATGAGAATAGCGAGCACGGCGATGACCCCCCCGATAATCAGGAGGCGCCGGGTGCGTCCTGAACGGACTTTTCCGGAAGAATTATCCATCGGCGATCGACCCATCAAAAAAGAAGCTCTCAGGTGGGGACGCACGCCGGCCCATCACCCGTGATCAGGAATTATCGCAATCAGGGGGATAAATCAAAGCGCACTCTGAGAAATGACCACCGTAGATCGCAGAAAAATCGCAAACTGTCGACTCTCAACCACAGGAGACGTCGCCGCTACCGGTGGCCACACAGCAGGCGTCGTCGCCGGCGATAATGCATTGGCCGCCCCCGCCGCAATTATCACCGCAGCCAGAAACGGTTTCACGGGTTTCATTGGTGCCCACATAGACGCATTCATTTGCTGAGCATTCAGCCACGTAGCGCTCCTCTGTAACGCACCGACAGGGAGTGGCATGAGCGGCGTGCTGATCATCTCGACAGCAAGGGGAGTCCTCTACGACTCTCCAGTCGTCGGGCAGCTCTGTGCAATCCTGACATGATTCACAGCCGCAGTCTCCATCGGATCCGGAGCAGCGGTCCACCGGTTCGCAGGTGGTTCCGTCACAGGTTCCTCCGGAATGGCACGCGCCCACACCGCCGGTGCAGCTCGATCCGTCGGGGTTGAGGGTGCAGGTAAAGTAGATCGTCCGGGATTGCTCTTCGCAGGGTTGGTTAGCGTCGTCGCAGACCCATACGTCGCAAGTATGAGCCTGGATGCCATCGGAGCTGCATTGCCCCGGGGTTTGCGGCTCACATGCTCCTGTGGAGGTGCACGAAGAGAGGTCGATATTGGATGCGGTTCCGGTTTGAGTACTCACACATTGTTGCTCGGAGCAATCGTAGAATCGGTTCTCGAGCTCAAAGCAGTCTTGGCCGGGGGCGATCTGATCGGGGCAGGACTGGGTGGAGAGGAAATATCTTCCATCCTGGTCTCCGCAGTCGCTACAGCTGGAACAACCACAACTTCCCTTGTCGCCGGCACAGGGGATGCTGCAGGTACCGCTTTCGCAGGTGGACTGAACAGGAGAGCTGCAGGAGGCAAATGGCTGGAGTTCACAGGCCAAGCCGTCCTGATTTCCGGCATCGCAGAAGTCTTCCTCAGTGGTCTGGGTCGAGGTGGGCTCACATTCGGTGGCACCCTCTTCACAGGTCCACTCGGTGCAGCTTCGAGTGCGCTGGCCCTGGGGTTCACAGGAAGTAAGTGGGATGCATTCGGACCAATCACTGCAGTCATTTGTGCAGTCCGAACAATTGGCCTCTTCTTCCACGGTGAGGGTCACCTGGGAGCAATCATCTTCGAGGCAAAATTCGTAGGTGCGCTCTTCGGTGTCGCAGCTGCAGGCCTGGCCGCCAACGCAGCAGGGCTCGGAGTCGGTGACGACGACATCGATTACTTCTGCGCAATCATCGCAAAAGTTGAGCTCAAGAGTGCCGTCGCAGGCGCTCTGTGTGGTTTCACATTGAGCATCGAGGGTGGCGCAGACCTCTTCGCCGGTCTGGTCATCGCAGCCAACGCATTCGGAGTCGGGGGAACAAAATGGGGTCTCCCCTCCACAACTCCCGCAGGTGAAGGAGACCGTATCTCCGCAACCATCATCGGCGGAGTGGGTTCCACATTCATAGCCCATATCGGAGCAATAATCTGTTTCTGTGACGGGATTGCAGACGTCTTCTTCGATGTCCTCCTCGACGTCAGAAACAGCATCGGGTTGGTCGGCATCGGGTTGGTCGGCGTCGATAGCACCGGCGTCGAGATCATCGCCGACGGTCCAGAAACCATCCTGGCAGGTCTGAGTACCCTGAACCTGGCCCTCGTCCTGGCAGCGAACCTGGGAGAGCTCCGCTGAATCGTAGGAACACGCGCCTCCGAGAAGTATCAGAACCACGGCGAAGGAGCAGAGAAGTTTTGGATAAGAAAAAAGGTGGTACACGGGGTTTCCTCAGAGCAAATACAATTTTAGCCGGAAGCCTCATTATGGTGAAGTGTAGTCGAATTCGGAGGGCCGGTACAAGTTCGAGATCCTCGCGCCTGAGAATGGGTGGGATCACAAGCCAGCTTGACTTCTTGGTGCCATAGGGCAATCTTTTGCCCAAGACTGGCGGGGGAGAGGTCCGCCGGTAGAGCCGAATGAGCATTCCCTGTCCCCTGGTGAGGCAGTTATGAGCAACAACTTAAAAGATGAGCTACTCAACGGGGCGATGAAGGCCCTGCAGAGTGAAACCGCTCAAAAGATCATGAATAACGAGAAGGTCCAAAAGGGCGTGGCGAAAGCGTTTCGGGCTTCCTATGACTTGAAGACCGGCATTGACGAGCGAAAAGAGGACTTTGCGCGCCGATTTAACCTGGCGACCCAAGATGATCTGCGTACGATGAAGCGAGAGCTGGACAGGCTTCATCGGCAGGTCGATTTTCTCAAGCGTGAAAAAGCCGAGAAAAAAGATTCCTGAGAGCGGCCCCGTCTATTAGAGCAAAGTGAATTCCTATGAATCTTCGAATTCTCTGCAGCGCGCTCGTGGCGGTGGTGGTCTTTGGTATCGCCATACCCACCGCCCAGAAGCCGGTTCAGATAGGAGAGGCTCATGCTCATCTGGCGACCTTTGGTAGCTGGGAGATCACCAAGGCCTATCTGCAGAAGTTATTTCCGGAAGCGACGACCTTCTTGAGGCGTCAGGACACCTATTCCGACGAGCAAGTCGCTCAAATCGAGGAGTACCTCGGGTTTGAGCTCAATCCAGAAGACAAAGAACCGGAATTTTATATCGCCATCGATGAATCCGATGGGGATCGCCGGTTTCTGGGGGTGGCATTATTTATCGATCCCCGGGTGGAGTCTCGTCTTTTGGAGGGCGCAGTGGTGCGGATGGAGGTCGGAATCGGCGTCGACGCCGGCGGCCGGATTGCCCGGGTTCGACTCTATGAATACCGCGGCGCTCGGGCGTGGACGGAAGCAGAGTTTCTGGACCAATTTATCGGGCGCACCTTAGACGATTCCTTCGCCGTGGGAGCTGAGGAAGAGATCAAACCGGTGGAATCAGAGCCAACGGAGAGTCAGTTGGTTGCCAACGCCGCTCGTGAAGCCCTTTATCTAATGAAAATATCGCTGGGGCGTTGAGTCCTTGAAGCCGACGGAGAACGCTGTGGAAAGGCCGCTGATTCTGGTGACGAATGACGATGGCATCGAGGCTCCGGGAATCAAGGCACTTACCAGAGCGATGGAGCCGCTGGGAGACGTCTGGGTTGTGGCGCCGAAGGACGAGCAGAGCGCGGTGAGCAACGCGATAAGCCTTCGCCACCCGCTGCGAGTTCGCTCCCGGGGTGACCAACGACTGGCGGTCTCCGGTACTCCTACGGATTGCGTGTACGTGGGGCTAAATCACGTATTGGAGCGGCGCCCGGCGATTTGTGTCTCGGGAATCAATCACGGGGCAAATCTGGGGGACGATGTGATGTACAGCGGAACCGTAGCGGCGGCGATCGAGGCCACCATGTGTGACGTTCCGGCGCTGGCATTTAGTCTGGCCGGCTACGGATCGCGGGATTTCGAGGCGACCGTGGAGCACATCACCAGGCTGACGGGAATATTTCTGGGGTCCGGGCTGCCTCGCGGGGTCTTTATGAATATCAACTTCCCCCTCGACGTGGATGCAGACTCAGAAGTCCGTCTGACCAAGCTGGGCCGGCGAAATTACGGGAGGGTGGTCATCGAGAAGAAGGATCCCAGGCACCAATCCTATTTCTGGCTCGGGGGCTCGGAGTTGGGATTTGATGATATCCC
>SKNI01000307.1 GCA_007120615.1 Myxococcales bacterium
AGAGGAATATCGAGATGACAAAACCACGACGACATATCGCTGGCCAGGTCGCCCTGCTTACCCGCCGCTGCTCGGAGCGCCGCTATTTCCTGCGCCCCGACAGCTATATCAACGACGTGGCGGCCTTCGAAGTTGGCAAGGCAGCCACCGACCATGGCCAGGAGATTTACGGGGCCATGGCTATGTCTAACCACGTCCACTTTGCGGTAGGTGATACCACCGGCGAACGAAGCAAATTTATGCAGAGTTCCATGAGCGGGATCGCTCGGGCCCGAAATTGTGATCTGGAGCGCACCGGTCACTTCTGGGAGTCGGGAAGCTACGGCGATACGGTCCTGCTAGACCGCGATGCAATCGAGCGAAAGCTACTCTATATCTGGCTCAATCCGGTCCAGGCAGGCCTCGTAGAACGAGCCGAAGACTGGCCCGGGTTTATGATTCTTCCTCGCCACTGGGGTAAGACCATCCGCATCGAAAAGCCGGGCAAATTCTACGGTCGTGCTAACCCCGACGTCGTGGAGTTCATCCCACAGCCTCCGCCGGGATATGAAGACATGAGCATCGAGGAGGTAAAAGCGCACTTCGAGGAGCTGCTACAAATTGCTGAAGACGAAATCGCCGACCTGCGCCGAGAGTATGGCGAGACCTATCAGGGCGCCGAGGCAGTCAAAAAAATCAAGCCCTTCGACAGCCCGAAGACGCTCAAGCCCTTCCGCCGGATGAACCCCCGATTCGCGACCCGCAACGCTGAGTTGATGGCGTCGGCTATTGCCACCTACCGGGCATTTTGCGACCGCTACCAGACGCTTCGCCAACGCTGGATAGCCGGGAAAAAGAATGTCACTTTCCCCTGCGGAACGGTGTGGCTGCGACGTTGTGCTCCGATTAAGTGCCAGTCGCCTGCCGAGGACGAGCCCGGTCTCTTTGCCGTCAAGTGACCCTGAGATTCGCTGACTTTTACAATCTGGCTGCTTCCCTTCCCCGGAGATCCCCGTCTCACAAAGCAAGTTTACCGCTTTGGGCGCATGTCTCTGCCTTCCCCAACCCATTCCAGGCCCCATTAGACTGAAATAGATCTAATTCTGACGACGGATTCCTACTTTTCCCCTTAGAATCGACAGTAATTCGAAGCCATATTCCATAGATCCGACGATCAAATTGAAGTGCGATCGCCGGGCAGACTATTCAGCATAAAACGACTCCATTTCGGACCAGAAAAATTGACTTGGCCCCGTAATTATAGGCCGATGCGGCTCTGTCGGTCTGTGTTTGTGTGTTTGAGCCTGTTTGAGCCTGCATGCATATCGAGGAGCATTTTGGCTGAGTTAGCCCTCTTTTCTTCTGCCTTGACGAGTCTTTGCTTTCGGCTCGATACTATCGACGAAACCTACCAAAACACCGGGAGCTATAATTATGTTGAAAAATGTATGGTATATGACCTGTGTAATCGCCTTGTTGACTGCCGGATGCAGTGCTTCGGCGGGATGTTCCAGTCCACCTACGACGCAAGACAGTGCGCCTACGAGCGAGGCGGCTGAGGAAGAGACGCCCGGGCAGGAGTCGACAGCCGGTGAGGCGACCGGCAGCGATTCGGGATTCGTAGAGCAAACTGGCTTTGACGGATTGGGTGAGAAACTCGTTGCAGAACTCGATGAATTGACCGGTCTGATGCGGCCTCTTGAATTCATTCAAGCCGGCGGCGAGAGCTATCCCTGGCCTCACGACCGGGAGTTGGCCATCAAGAACCTCGGTGAGGCTTTCGACGCCGATGAAACCCGTCGGGACGCCGTCCTATCTTTTCTCGAGACTCCCGCCGGGCAGGCATGGAGCGATGCCCGTCGACAGACCGCTACGGAAGTAGACTTTCTCGTAGCCGTCGGCAAAATATCAGCGGAGTTCGATACTCTCCCCCGTGAGGAGGCAGAGGCGACAATGGCGACCGCGGGAGAGCTTGGCCAACGGGCGATGATGGCAACAAGAGCCCCTCTCCTGGATGCGACCTTGAGCATCTACGGGTTGGAGATGATGGCCAAATATCTAAATGAGGAGGAGTCCGCAGCCGACCACTTCGAAGGTGAATATATCGAGATTGGCGATGAGCTTATCGCCGACGCTCAAAAAGCATGGAGGGCAACGCACAACTTCTTTGATGATCCCCAGACGGGAGAGATTCCGCCACACGCTCTTCAGGAGGCAACACAACCGTTCGTTGCCCAATTCGCGCTCATCCCGGAGGAGCATCACGAAGAGGTCATCGCGTTTTTGGAAGGAGAAGATGGTCGTTGGCTCTGGGATACAGCCACAAACGCGATGAAATCGTCGATGGAAGAAGCTGCCTCGGCGCGAGTAGCCCACTTTATGAAACTCGCCGAAGTGCGGACTCAGGGCGATCACAGCTGGTTAGAAGCGTCCAAGACACTGCAATCCGAGATGGACCGCATACCCTGTCGGGCTGCAGACTTTAGCTGCTTTGCTCAGTCTCTACAGGATGACTGCCAGAGCTCCGTACACATTGCGATGCCGATGCATCGGGGCACCGCATTCCGCTATGAAATCGTCGAAGCTGCCGAAGAGGGCTGCTCCGTGGATGTGGAGATTCTGGCTCATAATGACGCCAGTCTTTTCGGCCAATCCATGACCTGCGTCTTACCATCGGGTGATGATGCGGACTCAGCTTTTCAGGCACTCAAAGAGAACGTCGAGGGTGGAAGCGACGCCCCCGCTAATTGCGAAGGAGCCCCGGTGGCCGCACTGGCCGAGTGAGTTCGCGCATTCCTGAGCCAGCACTCTTGCTGGCTCAGGAGTGCCTGGTCACAAAGCCAGAAAGGGAATCGATTCATACCGACCGACAGACGCACGATTCACTCGATTCATACCGACCATACCGACGGACAGACACACATCAGCCCCTGAGCATCGGTGTGAGGCTCTAAAGATGCTTATCACCGGCGACGACGGCCTGCTTGCTCTTTTCCAATAACATGACCAGGGGGGGTTGGTGGCCTTCACTCCTAAAGAAATCGAGAATGACTTCCTCCGACACCGACCCTTCGTCGGGACTGGCCCGGTAGCGTTGGACGAGAGATCTCATCTCGGAGGCCGCCCCGAGGAGTCGTTGCGCAAGTGTCTGCAGGCGCTGCTGGGAGGCATCGCGGGCTTCGAGCTGGTCGCGCAAGAGCTCTTTCTTTTCCAATAAAGTGTCGACAACGTCGCTCTCGACCGTAGCGTCAATGCGTCGATCGATCTCGGTTATTTCCTGGACGAGCACGCCGGGACGCACGTTGGCGACGGCCGACTCCGTGGCGATGATGGCGTCGGTGAGCTTTGTGACCTCGTCGATGGCGCGGCGAAGTCGGTCCTCTGCATCCACTCCTCGCTCGCGCAGGGCATCGCGCAGATGGAGCGCGTTGCTCATCACCCGCTCCAGCGATGCCCGAATCCGCGGCGAACGAACCCGCTCCACCAATTGGGCGTGATGGGAGTCTAAGAGCGGGTTTTGCTCACCGGTCTCGACCCGAAAATCCAGCGCAAATTGCGTTACTGTCGACGCCTCCCACCAGATGTGGCCAGATCGCGTGGCATAGATATTTGCGGCACCCACAAGAGCTCCCATGGCGAGATTTCCCAGTAAAAACAAGGGAACCATCAACCAGACTGGGACCGCATCCATAGCGTCATAGATGGTCAAAAAACTCGTGATGGCGATGATCAGACAGATAAAACTACCCCCATATCCCCACGCCACCAGAGTCCCGGGGTTATGCCGACGTCGCACACACCAGGTGGAGAGATGATCCTCTTGCAACCTCTCTGAGATTTCCCGGGCTCCCGAATGGGTCAGCCCCCGGGCGACGCCTGAGATCTCTTTCACCAGCTGCGAATACTGACCCGGATCAGCGCTGAGCCGGGGGCCGATATAATGCTCGGGATAGGCGTCGAAGATCTCTCGAAGCGCTCGATTCTGGGAGGGAAGACTATGGGAGAGACGGGGGTTCTGCACCAGATATACGACCCACTCTTCTTCGTTCGGTCCGGCGACCATAGAATTGGCGCCTCCGAACTCCTGGCGAAGGCGATCCCAGCGGGCATGAGTAGTGAGAGTCGGCGCCGCCGTCGACTCACCGAGCAGGGATGCTTTCATCTCTTCGGCGCTATCGACGCGATCCTCGGGATGGAGCGCCAGGGCTTGCTGGACCGTCTCGCAAAATGCTCGCGAGAGAGAAGACTCAAAAAACGACGGGTCCGGCGACTCGCCCTCTCGATGCATGCGCATCACGGCCGCCGCCGAGTCGGCTCGATAAGGAACATGCCCGCAGACCAACTGAAAGAGCGTGATCCCAAGACTATAGAGATCACTTCTGCCGTCGATGGCCAACCCGTCGATGCGCTCGGGGGCCATATATTCGACCGTCCCCAACTGGGCGTCGGCGCCGGTCTCCATGACCTCCTCGTTCTGACCGATCCCAAAATCGATGAGCACGACCTGACCATCCTCTCCGAGCAAAAAGTTATGGGGCTTGATATCGCGGTGAACGACTCCTTTCTGGTGGGCATAGTGCAGGGCATCGAGGATGGGAACTGCCAGCTCCAACGCTTCTTCTTGAGATAATTTACCTCGGCGCATCAGGAGTTGATGGACGTCGCCCCCCTCAAAGAGCTCCATCACGATTGCCGGACCGCCATCGATGCTGATGGTGGTGTGCACCTTGGCGATGGAGGGATGATCGAGGCTGCCCATGATCGCCGCTTCTCGCTCAAAGGCCTCGCGCACGGCTTCATCGTGGTATCCCAATCGTTCGCCAAGGATCACGGCGGTTTCGGCGGGCCAGCCGGAGGCGAGCAACCGCTGTTGAATGTCGGCAGCGGCCGCGACTCCCATATAGATGGCGACAT
>SKNI01000271.1 GCA_007120615.1 Myxococcales bacterium
CCACGGTGGGCGTCATATAGAGATCGTATTGGGTGTGAAAGTCGGCCATGGTTCGGCCGAGTTGGTTCCAGGTTCGTTTGCTGTGGACGAATTCGCCGGCCGGGAGAGCTTCCCCGATGAGACCCAGAAGCCGCGAGCTCTGCTCGACATTCTCGATGGCCTCTTCGCCGCGGACCTCTCGAATCCACCGCAGGTCGGCGGCGACGTGGCCGAAGTACATGGTCAGGTAGGCTTTGGCTACGGCCAGCCCGTCGACCGCGGGCTCTTTCTCCTCGACCTGGTGGCCCAGGGATTCGAGGAGCTCGGCAGTCTTTTCGACGGCTTCGACGCATTCGGGGTCGACGTCGGTACCAAGTGGCGAGCGGGTGCAGAAGGCGATGTTGAGTTTTTCGGGCTTGTCGTCGAGAAGAGCCAGATAAGAGCATCCCGGGTGGGTGATCTGGTAGGGTGCTCCGGGTGCCGGGCCGTGGGTCGCGTCGAGGAGTGCAGCGCTGTCGCGGACGCTTCGAGAGACCACGTGGTTCACCGCCGCTCCGTCCCAGCCCTCGCCGCGGGACGGCCCCAGCGGGATGCGGCCGCGGGTGGGTTTGAGGCCGAATAGGCCGCAGGCGGAGGCGGGAATTCGAATCGAGCCACCGCCGTCGCTGGCGGTCGCCACGGGGGTCATGCCGGAGGCCACCGCCGCCGCGGCGCCGCCGCTCGATCCACCGGAGGTATGCTCCAGATTCCAGGGATTGCGCGTGGGACCGAAGGCTTCGGGCTCGGTGACTCCCATCAGCCCAAACTCCGGTGTATTGGTCTTGCCGAAGAAGACCAGTCCCGCTTCTCGGTAGCGCGTAATGACCGTGTCATCTTCGGTGGGGATATAGTCTCGTAGCGCTGCCGAACCGTTGGACAACGGCACGCCCGCCACGTGAAGCCCCAGATCTTTGACCAGAAAGGGAACTCCGGCGAAGGGACCGGCCTGATCGCCGGGAGTCTTTACCGTCGCCCGAGCCTCATCAAACATAGGCCGGTTGATGGCGTTGACCTTCGGATTTCGCTCCTCGGCCCGGGAGATGGCCGCCTCGCAGACCTCTTCGGCGGTGACCTCTTTGTTGCGCACCAATTCGGCGAGGCCCAGGGCGTCGTAGTCTTCGTATTCGTTGAAATCACTCATGAACTGCTCCTTGAAAAAAGCGTTGCTGATGTTGGTTACCGTATTTCCGTCAGATATAGCACAGCAACTGGGACTCGTCGTCTGGTTTTCATCTCGGGGGATCGACTTTGAGAATCAAAAATGGCGCGCAACTTTTGGGTATGGCTGAAGACGTAGACAAGAGCGAGCACGGTCGCCTGCGAAGTTTCTTCGGGTTTATGAAGAAGAGCGTGCAGGAGTATATCGACGATAATGCCAGCGATAATGCCGCAGCACTTTCGTTTTACGGGGCGTTCTCGATTGCACCGCTGATCGTTATCGCCACCGCGATTGCCGGCTTTATCTTCGGCGAACAGGCCGCTCGCGGGGAATTAGCCGAGCAACTCGAAGTCACCGTCGGGCCGGAGGCGGCGCTCTTTATCCAGTCCATGGTGGAGCAAGCCTCGGCGATTGGGACCGGGATTGTGGCCACCGTCATCGGCGTGGCCGTACTCATCTGGGGCGGCGTCAAGGTGTTCATGGCCATCCAGCGAGCCCTCGACGATATGTGGGATCTCGACGAGGACGATGAAGGATGGCGGCAATCGGCGCGCGACAAGGTGCGCTCCGTGGTGATGGTCGTGGCTTCCGGTGGATTCTTGATCGCCCTTTTATTGGTCAGCGTTGTCGTGACCGCAGTGTCCCGAATTCTTCCGGATTTTATCCCCACCGCTCCGATCATCTGGGAGAGCTTGCACCTGGGACTGGTATTTTTATTATTGGTCGGCGTCTTCGGGGTGCTCTTTCGGTTCTTGCCCCGGGTCGAGCCGCAGTGGAAGCACGTCTGGGTCGGAGCGGCGGTGACGGCGGTCTTTTTTCTGCTCGGACGCTGGCTGGTGGGGATTTACCTGACCGAGACCACTACGGCGAGCATCTTCGGGGCAGCCGGGGCATTCGCGATTGTGTTGTTGTGGTTCTATTATATGGCTCAGATCTTCTACTTCGGGGCCGAGATCACAAAGGTATACGCGCAGGCTGAGGCTTAAATTCCTGGAGCCAGGCCCGTTGGGGGCGCAGTCCCGGGGCGGGTGACTGCGTGCTTCGGGCCCGGGGCGGTGTCCCCCGGGTGCCGGTCGCTGACTGCGCTCCCTCTACCCGAGGTGACAGGGCCTGCGCACAGCGAAGGCGCGACTTGAACTAAGCGCCTTAGGAACTGCACCTACCATGACACGGGCGCTTGCCTCGTTGACGAATCTGGTATGCTGGGCTGTAATGGGCGGCTGACAAAGTAGATGGTTGATTAATGGATGGAGTCACAATGCGAAACGCGTTATTGATAGGGTTTTTGGCGTTGATTTTGGTGGGATGTTCGGAGCAGGAGAACACGAACACCGAACAACCCTTCGATCCGCAGCAATGTTCGGGTGGAAAGTGTGATATCTGGGGCGAGGACGACCGAGCCGAGACCTGGGAGCATGACGGGACCTTTGAAGGCAGTCATGTTCGCAGCGTAGGTGTGCTCGTCGAAGACAACAACCTGGTGCAAAATGGTGACGGCTCCGTCTCCACCGTCGGCCTCTCCAACCTGGGAAGCATCTATGGTCTCTGCGAGGACGTGCGCTTCGCCGAGCAGCCGGTGCTCGGCTATTGCTCGGGCTTCCTGGCCGCCGAGGACCTTTTCGTTACCGCCGGCCATTGTCTCGGTGACGATATCCACGCCACTTGCGAGCGCACTTCCATCCTCTTTGATTACGCCTACCTCGATCCCCTGGACTCCATGATGGACCCGGCGGGTGACTTCGCTTCCGACAATGCCTACCGTTGCGAAGAGGTGATCCTCTCGGACTTCGATAGCGACATCTACTACTCTAACGACGTGGCCATCCTGCGCCTGGACCGGCCCGTGACCGACCGTCCGCCGCTGGAATTTCGCCGCACCGGCACCATCCAGCCGGACACCCCGGTTTTTATGATCGGCTATCCCAGCGGCCTTCCTATGAAGGTCGCCACCGGCGGAGTGGTCGTCGACAGCGTTCATACCGGCCAGTGGCACGAACCGATCATTATGGATGCCGAGCGAGGTTTTTTCTTCGACCTGGACATGTTCGGGGGCAACTCCGGCGGTCCAATTTTCAACGCCAATACAGGGCTGGTAGAGGGCGTCGCCCATGCCTATAGCGGCCAGAACTTCGTGCAGTCCGAGCAGGAATCTTGCTTCGAATTGGGCGTTTGCGGTGAAAACGCCGTCTGCCCCTTTTACCCGGGCGCCTACCCCGTGACGGAGTACGCCGCCATCATCGACGCGGAGTCGGGAGGTGCGCCTCCTCCCCCGGTCGATTCATGCCAGATGATGCAGACCACAAGCTACGGCTCGGTTGGCGAATTGACCACCGTGATCCAGGCCCAGGCACGGGTTGCGGATTGCAGCGGCGGCGATGAGGGCTGCCCCGTTCTTCGAGGTCAGGTGGGCTATAGTTGGCTGGGCGAAGATCCTTCGACGGAGCCGGAGTTTTTCCGGTGGATCGATACCGATCGAATCGCCACGGCCTTCGACGGGCAAGGCGATATTCACGGTGCGGCGGTCCTGCCGCCCGGGGAGGCCGGTATCTTCTCAGTTGCTACTCGTTTTACCACCGACGGGGGGCTCTCCTGGCGATATTGCGACCTGGACGACGATGACGAATTTGACCCCGCTCGTCTTGGTTATTTGGTCGTCGACGCCGAAGAGATCCTCGATCAGTCGCTTCGGGAGGAAGCCGTATCCGAGGGCTGGCAAGCGACCGACATTGTCTGGGAGCCTGCCGATGGCGGGTACGCGCGCCTCAGCACGCGCGACGACTCTGAGCTTCGCACACCGGTGCTGGATCTCTCGAGCTACCAGGAGGTGATTCTGGAGTTCTTCGTTGCCAAGTGGGGGAGCGGTGGAGACGGCCCCGTCACGGTGGAGTTCTCCGTTGACGGCGGGCTCTCCTGGGACTCACAAGAGCTGGACTCTCCCATCCCGCAAGACTCCAGCTACGTCTACGCCGGGCCGTTCATCCTGCCCGAGGTCTCGAGCGAGACCGTCCTTCGGTTCACGAGGACGAAGAGCGCCTCCCAAAAACGCCTTCGAGACGTCAGGGTTCTTGGCTTTCAGTAGCCGGAGCGCGGACGTCCGCGCTCCTAACTACTTTTCAGTACCGGGTGATCCAGATCGGGGCCGTCCAGGCGGTGCGCTGGGTGTCGACCTTATAGATGGACACGTAGACAAAATAGTCGCCGGCGGTGCTCAGGGGAACGGTCAGACCATGCCAGCGGTTGCCGCGGACGTTGGTCATATGAGTTCGCTTCTCGACTTCGTCGTCGCCGATGCGACCAAGGTGGAGCTGAACTTCGTAGTTCCCCGTATAGTCGGGATGCTCGAAGTAGAGGTTCAGGTTGACGTGGTTTCTGGTGGTGCCCATCTCAGAGCCCATGGGGATTCGGCCGTCGGCGTAGAATCCCACGGCCAGTTTTTCGTCTTCCGAGGCGTAGACCAGGCGGCGGTCGACGCCGTCAAGGAGGGCTCGCTCGTTTAGCTCGGGGGCGATGATCGCGGTTCGAGTGCTATGACCGGATCCCCAGTTGGCGTAGTGGTTGTCGTGGTTGGCGGTGGGGGCGAGTTGAAAGCCCTGGAGCAGGTAATAATGCCAGTCGGATTCTACGCGGGTGTAGTGGTAAGCCTCGTTATTTCGCTCCACCCAACTTGGATTCTCCCCGTCTTCGTGGGCGATATCGGTGC
>SKNI01000146.1 GCA_007120615.1 Myxococcales bacterium
CCCGGGCCTCGACGGCGCCGGTATAGGCCCCCCGTCGATGGCCAAAGAGCGCCGACATCGCTCCGTCACCACGCAGAGTCGCGCAATTGACCTCTACAAAGGCCCCTTCCACGAGACGTCGACGACTTCGAAGCTCAAAGATCTGGCGAGCAAGCCGGGTCTTTCCAACACCCGTGGCTCCCTGAAGGAGGATCGGCGCCGTGGAAGCCAGGGCGACCTGCTCGATGCGCTGCATCACCTGATTGAAGGCCTCGTTTCGAGTCTCGATGCCGGACTTCAACAGATTCACGCCCTCTCGACGCTCCTCGGCAAACCGGGCCGCCAGTCGATCATAGCGCGAGAGATCCAGATCGATGACCCGGTAAGACCCCGGCTCGGTCTGGGCCTTTTTGGGCGGCGGTGAGGTTTGAAAGAGGCGGGCCGGAAAATGTCTCGATTCGGTCAGCAAGAACATACATATCTGGGCCACATGAGTCCCGGTGGTGATGTGGACCAGATAGTCTTCGGAGTCGACATCAAACCGATAGTCTCCGGTCACATCATGGAGAGCCCCGAAGACCTCTTCGAAGTCCCAGGGGTCCTTAAGATCCACAAGCCGAAGGTTCACCACGGTTGCCGGCGAAACGCTCTCGATATCGGCGCTGAGAACCTCGGCGATGGCCTTGGAGTTATGGTCATGCCACAGCTCCACTCGATCGAAGCGATAGTCCGGGAAGCTGCACATGGCGACCGACGGCCTCCATCTCTCCCAGCGCTTCGGACCTTTTCCGGAGTCCAGCCGAGAGCCCACGAAGCCGAAGACGACTTTCTTCTTACGATCTGCGTCGCTCAACGCGAACCTCCACACTATCAGTTAGCTCCCCTGCGGGTAGAATTTCAAAGTCGACGTCCACGAATTGCTCGATGAGCCACACCTGGGTTCGACTGTGCTCCGAGAAGGTCTGCGCTCTAAACCTTCCGCCCTGCCCCAGCGCCATGGGAAGCAGAAGTTGGTCGCATAAATATTCTCCCACCGCCGCTCCGCTCTCCAGAAATCGGAGCACCTCTTCTGCACAGCGCTCGGCCACCTGCTCGGCGGGGCGCCCGGGCTTTCCAAGCTCCGAGATGAGCTCGTCATGTGTTGCAAAGCTCAAGCTCGCCATCATGATATTACCGGGACACTCGGAATTCTCGGTGAGTTTCACGTCGGCCGCATCAGGCCAACCGGTAAGCTCAGCGAAAGTCTCCACCTCCCGCGTCGCGATATGCTCCGCTAAAAATGCATTTACCACCCTCAGAGACTTCTTCACCGGTGCGCCCGCATCCATCAACTCCAGCCGGCCGAGCTCGTTGGAGAGCGGTTCAACTTCGAGGACCACCCGACCTCCTCCGGCCGGGAAAAACCCGTAGCGCTCAAGCTCAATCGAAACGGTGGCACCCATCTGCTGAAGAATCGGCAGATAGGCCCGCTCCACAAATTCAAAGGGCGGTGCGTTCATCGCATGAGTTCCACCTTCCAGCACAACTCGGGCGGGGGCGTCGGCATAAAGCAGGGGCAATAAAATGGTCTGCAGCACCAGCATCGTGCTCCCGGCCGTGCCCACCTGGAAGTGATACTCTCCACCTCGGATAGACCCCGGGGAAAACGTCACGCACTGGGACCGAAGTTCAGCCCCATCCAATTCTGCTCCACAAATTGCAGCCGCTGCTTTTACGGCCGTGAGATGCTGGCGCATCAATCCCGGCCGACTTCGAGCGTCTCGGATCTTTTCGATCTGAACGCCTCGCCCCGTCACCATGGAAAGGCTCAACGCGGTTCGCAAGATTTGTCCGCCCCCTTCTCCGTGGGAGCCATCGATCTTCAACATTTGCTCTCTCCATCTATCACTGATCAATATTTCGCTCATCGAGGAGGCGCCATCTTTACGATCCGCGGCTGGAATTGTCCCACCTGCTCCACAAGATCGTCCTGCTGCTCCATGACCTGCTCGATATCCTTATAGACCTGGGGAGCCTCATCGAGGCCGGCAGAGAGTAGCGTAACCTTCTGAGCCACCAATTTGGCCTCCACCTCCTCCCATTTGACCGTTCGGTGGGCTTGACGCCGAGACATTACTCGACCGGCACCGTGCGCTGCGCTCTCCAACGAGAGAGCCTCGCCTTTTCCGCGAATCACAAAGGCGGGCTCCGTCATCGAGCCGGGAATCACTCCCAGCACGCCTTTTCCGGCAGGAGTTGCCCCCTTTCGATGCACGATGACCTCTCGACCGTCGTGAACCTCCTTCCAGGCGAAGTTGTGGTGATTCTCCACCGTCGCCAGCGCCTTCACTCCCAGCCGGGCTGCGATCTCGCGATGCATCACGGCGTGGTTGGCGGAGGCGAATTTGCCCATCAACTCCATGGCCGCCCAGTACTCCTGACCAAGCTCGCTGTCCAGATCCAGCCAGGCCAGATGCTTCAGCTCCTTTGGCAGACCGGGGTGCAATTGCTGAGCGACCTTCGAGTAATGATTGGCCACGGCGCTTCCCGGCCCCCGGCTTCCGCTGTGGGTCAACAACGCCAGGTAGGTTCCCGCCTCCAGCCCCAGATCGGGGGAGTCCAATGTAAGCAGTCCAAACTCGGCGAAGTGATTGCCCGAGCCGCTCGACCCCAGTTGGTGACGGGCCCGCTCGTAATTCTGGGACGTCACGGGCGATACATTCCAATCCTCATCCATCACCTCATGCTCACGGGGTTTATCGAAACTCGCCCCGATCCCAAACCGGGTCTCCTCTTCTAACACCCGGGAAAGTCGCTCGATGTCTTCGTCGATGGCATCGGCTGGCAGATCGAGGACCGACATCTTAACGCGACACGCGATATCGACCCCCACGGCGTAGGGAATCACAGCGCCCTCGGTGGCCAAAACCCCGCCGATGGGCAACCCGTACCCCCGGTGGGCGTCGGGCATCAACGCCCCTCGATAGGCCACCGGAAGTCGGCAGGCATTCTCCAATTGCTCGATGGCCGCCGGATCAAGGTCCACGCCCCACTGCTTCCAGGGCGCAGGCTCTGCGCGCTCTTCAAAGACCACGGCCTCGTCGAGCTCCCGGGCCAGATCGCTTATCCTCGGGTCATCCAAATAGGCCTTCGGCTCCTTTGCCACCTCTCGATAGAGTTCTTTGATGGCCTTCATGGTCATCCCCTCTTCTTCCCGCAGCCAGCTGATACGCTCCAGAAACGCCGTCGCCAGCGGTCCCTGCGGAATCCCCCATGCTTTCAATTTGCTCGCTTTCATTTTCTCTTCTCCGTTGATGATGATTGTTTCGTAACGCTCATCACTCATTGCTACAGCCGTGCCAACCGAGAGACCATCACCCCCAAAAGCCCGTAAACCCTTATTCTTAAAGTTTTAATTAGTACTCGCATGGCTCACCGTAATTATTACCCCACCGTCCATATATAGCGACACATATCGAACTTATCTAATATTATAAACCCTGACCGTGGCAATGTCCGACGACCCTTCACAGCGAGTCAGGTCTCCCCAGCCACAGCGCCGCGGGAAGTATCTTCGCAAACCTCCGCGCTCCCGACACCGGCTGCTTTTGTTTGTAAGCCGGATCGAGTATCAGAGTAGGCATCAATTCCCACACTCAAGAGAGCCACTCCCACACTCAAGAGAGCCACCCAATGAAAACCAAAATCTATGCCCTCATAGCCTGCGCCCTAATCGCCCTCCCCGCCTGCGACAGCGAGGAAGAGGCAACTCCCCAGGAAGAGCCCGCAGAACAAGAGGTGGTCGAAGAAGTCGAAGAAGTCGAAGAACCCGAGGTCGAAGAAGAGGTGGTCGAACTCCATCCGATCTGGGGCGCCTGGTCCCCCGATTCCGACCTCGAAGCTCTTCAGGGTGAGTGGATCACGGTCTGGGGTCCCGACGATGAAGAGCAGACCCGCTGGAAGATCGACGGAATCGATGCCACCTATACCCAGAAAGGCGGAGAGCCCCAGGAGGGCACCATCGAATTGGAGCATCCCGGCGCCCTTCGTTTCTCCTATGAAGTAGGCGGTGGCACCCAGGGCCGAATCACGACCTTCACCCGGGAAGGTGACGAGATCTATGCCGGCCTCGGCATGGGTGGAGTGGTCCTTGAGGATCGCCTGGTCATGCGAAGTAGTAACAACCTGATCGTCTACAAAGACGGCGGGTGCACCTATCACAAATCGTCGATGATGCGGGGATTCGACGAGGATGGAGAGGAGATCAGCTGCGAAGTCGTGGAGGAAAATGACGAGCGCTACTTTACTTTCACCACTCCCGACGATCGCGAGATCTCTATCGACCAGCGAATCCGTGTCGGTGAACACTCCCTGGCCGACAACCAGCTGCGCAGCAGCCTGCTCCAGCGCGTCGAATAACCAGAGCAGTGGTCCAGCGGCTGAAAGGGCATAAGGGCGATGAGAAGATTAAACAGACAAGAAAAGCAAAACGGAGCAGTCCGACTTAGCGAGCCCGTAGGGTGTTGCCCGAGCTACGGCCTGGGGGGAATAACACCAGCCGTCGAATCACTCCGTTTGCTAAGGGTTAACTGCCAGGGTCGGTGAGCTATTCCGAAAAAGTTTCGATCCCGGCACTTTATCCGAATCAATTTTTCGGGATCGAGTTCACCTTCTACACCGCGATGCTCCCTGAGGAGGATGGGTATGAATTTTACTATTTTTTCATCACTGAAAGAGATGATTGCGTATTATTTGCTTGGACCGACGGAGTCTGAAATCTCCGACTTTGTCTGCACCGCCTGCGAAGGCACCGATTTGACGACCCTCGCCAAAGGCGTATATCGGTGCAACCAATGCGGCTATCAAGGCGGTTCCGGCATGGCCGATTGGCTAAAAGAGAAACGTC
>SKNI01000524.1 GCA_007120615.1 Myxococcales bacterium
ACGTGTTGGAATCAATTTAGCTGCCCCGGTACCTGGTCTGCGCGAGACCCCTGCGGGCTTGACCCGCAGGGGTCTACTCTGCTTTGACATTGCGGCAGATAGCCAACAGGAATGTCCTCCGGCCGATGTGTCCCACGGAAAGACGGGGACGTCGGCGCTCCGGCCGACAGGAAGAATTGAAAAGTCAGGAGAGGTTTTGGACTCTCCCAGCCCTTCTGCTATTCTATTGGAGCGCAGCGCCCGATGACTCGTGACATTGAGGAAGCCGATGGAAGAGAAGCCGACAGAATTGAAGCCAATCGGGCCTCGACAATCGGGTCCCGCCTGGTTTCGTCAACTCCTTCACACCAATCTGGGCATTACTTTCTTGGTCCTCGCCGCATTATTGGTCATGCTGCCTGGCTATTTCTACGTGGGCGCCTTTGATGCGGTCGGCGAATTGATCCACAGCGTTGTCGCTTATATTGACTCTCTCTTTGTCGAAGAAGAGACGGTCAGCCGTTGTCATGGGCCATTCTAATACTTCATTTTTTCCGATAGCCCATGAATGACCGTTATTCTGTGCCGCGAGAAACCGTGAGAGCTTCGACGTCAGAAATCGATCTGTAAGATGCGAATTTCATAGGTCCTGGGCATGTCGCGCTCCATCCACTGAAGCGACGTCGGTTGTTCCATGGCGTAATCGTCGGATCGCACCAATAACTCCACCACCCCCACCGCCGAACCCACCAGAATACCACCGCCGGCAATCTGGGCGATAAGCCAGGGGTTTACCTCCCGATCGGAGATCAAATAGATCCCCAGACCGATGAGTCCTCCCGTAAGACCACCGGCCAACGCGTTTCTCGCGATGATCCAGGTCCAGGCGGGCCGAGTCTCTGTGCGGACCGTGCGCTCTTGGACGACTTCGTCATCTTCTGTGTATTCTGGGGAGGTCCGGTCTTGTTGCTGCATCTCTTGCTGGCGAATCTTTTGCTCATCGGTCATATCGTCGGCGGCCACTGCGAACGCAGGGATGAGAAGAAAACCGAATAGAATGGAGAGTTGGGCGAGTCGCTTTTTCATCGAAACCACCTCGAGAAGTGTGAAAAGTGCGCGTAGTCCGCATTCTTTCGCGGGTATTTGGATGAAATGTAGGCAGGGATCATCGCTTACCAAATAAGCGCGCTGCGATTAAGCACAACCTTTGTCACTTCTTCTCCCACAAATCCGATCTGAATGGTCCAAGACTTATCTCCATAGGTACAGAGCCGGCCTCGTCCGACACCGATCAAAGTGCACTCCTGGGGCGGTCCCAGAAGAACCCGTACACTCCCAAAATCTTGCCCGGTCAAATGAACCCGATCGATCTCACCCCGGTGGTGAGCAAGAGGCTTATGGCTTCGATATTTTTTCCGCTCTTCTGTGGCCAGCGATCGAAGAACATCGCGAAAATCGGCGAGTCGCTCCATATGATGGTCGTCTTCGGGAATTCTCTGGGACGGGGAGATCAAAGAGAGTTGGTAGTAGGCCATCAAAAATTTTCGGTCGGCGGCGGCGATCTGCTCATTTTCCAGATACTCCAATCCGACCTCCATCGACCGACGCGCTCGCAGACGATGTTCCCGCCTGCCCTGCGTGTGAAATGCGGCTTCAAAGTCTACGCTAAAGCCTCCGATCCAGAGGCGAACCTGCGGCTGTCCGACTTCGTCGAAATATACCCCGGTATGGCCATAAGAGTATCTGTGGCACCTCCATAATCCACTGTCGTGATAGGGCGAATATACCGCCTCACAATCGGACAACTCCAGGGCCTCGTTGAGGGTCTCCGCCCAGGTGAGCAGACGCCGCCGGTCGCCGGTGGTGGCGGCGACTTCGGGAGTCCAGGAGTTGATGATGAGTGCGACAAAGCTCACCCCATCGGTTTTCTCGTCGAGGTGAACCTCCATTCTCACGGGATGCCCCGAGAAGAGAGGAGAAGACAGGCGGACATCTTCGCAATGGTAACTCTGGGGTTGGGGCACAAATTTCCACTCCCCGTGACAGGATAAATCCTTTATAGAGAACGGCTCTCCTACCAGAAGTGCTATCCCACCCCCGCCGGGGTCACCGATAGAGGTTATACTGACACAGGCCCACACCCCGAGCGCCAGGATCGCCGCACCGCTGATCATTATCCAACGGCTCATATCCATCCCCACATCCGATGCGGGGGCGCCTTCTTCTCCCGGTCAAAACCCTCTTCAGGGAGAACAAAACGCCGCCATTCACTTCAGATGGATCCCCACAACATTACTTCGGTTGATCCGGTGAGCAGACAACGTAAGTGCGATCAATTGTCCGGCAATAAATCCCCGAGATCATTGGCTTGTAGGACCTCTCGCACCATCTCGGCGAAAACCGAATGGGTCAGATCAAAGCGGCTATGATCGCGGAGGACCTCATCAAAGGCTCGCTGCCCGATCTCGAGATGGATTCGGTTGAACTCCTCGATATTCAACGGCAACGATCCTTCGACCCTCTCCATCACAGGAGGTCTTCTGTGCAAGGTCCCCTGCTCGTAGCCGTAGGCGATCTCAAAGAGTGTGCTCTCCTCGAACATTCGCCCCGTAAAGCTCATCCCCACCGGCAATCCAGCGTTAGTAAACCCCGTGGGCACAACGATGGTCGGGAGACCGGTGACGCTGGCCAGAATACAATTGGACCTCAGCCCGGTGATTCGAGGAGGACCTCCACCATCGGCCGGATACACCAGAGCGTCGAGGTTGAACTCCTCCAGGACGCTCTCCACATAGGCTCGATTGGACTCATAGTCCTCCATTCCGCTGTCGATTCGAGACGCCAGATTGCGGTCACTTCGACTGTTAAATCGCTTGCAATCGCTCTTGCTCTCAAAGGTTGAAAACGAATAGAGCTCCGTATCGCAGAGTTCATCGACGTCTTTGACTCCCCCTGAGGTATTACTCAAAAATCGGTTGATCTCCTGGCCCATGCCGCTGGAGCTTCGGTCCAGCCCAAGCTCGGGAAGTTTGATCTCATCGATGACCTCGGCGCCGAGCGCCCGTAGTTCTTCGAAGAACCCCAGATAATGGTCCTGGACCTCCTGATTTACCCCTTCAAATAGAAACCGGTCATCCTGTGGCATGGAGCGCAAAATTCCGATTCGTTTTCCCTCCAGACCGTCGGCGTCCAGGGCCGAAGCGTAGCTCTCTTCTCGAGGCATGGTCTGGGAGCAATGATTTCGGTCTCCGGGATTGAAGTCGACCATCGAGTCGAAGAAGAGGGCCAGATCCTCCACGCTACGGGTCATCGGTCCGGCCACCGCATCGAGCTGGTTCGATGGGAAGATCCCCGCCGTACTGACCAGTCGATGGGAGGAGCGAAGTGTGGTCAATCCATTAAAAGCCGCCGGCACCGTCAACGAGGAGCAATTGTCGGTCCCCAATCCGGCGACGGCGAAATTGGCCGCCACCGCCACCGCCGATCCGCTGCTGGATCCCCCTGGATTATAGCGGGTATCGTAAGCATTTCCCGTTCGCCCGCTTCGCCCGCTGATGCTGTGGGCCCCGCGGGCAAATTCGTCCATCGTCGTCGACCCCAGAGTGATCGCCCCGCCCCTGCGAAGCCGCTCGACGACGAAGGCGTTGAAATTGGGCTGCGCCTCTCTCAAGGCATGCGACCCGTTGGTCACGGGCACTTCGGTGGAGGCAAAATTGGTCTTGATCACAAATGGCGCGCAATGAAGCGGCCCGGCCAACTCCCCCTCGCAGCGCTGAAAATCATCCAGAGCTCGCGCCGTCTCCAGCGCCCGCTCATTGAGGGTCACAAATGCATTCAACGGCGGAGCGGTCCCCGTCGTTCGAAGGTCATGCCATAAGATCCGCTCGATATATCGCCCGGTGAGCCACTCGCAACTGATCTCCCCCTCTACAAGAGCCTGATGAATCCCGGCCACCGTGAGTTCCTCGATCTCAAAATCGGGCTCCACACAGGACTCCGAGTCGGCGCCAGAGAATGGTCCACAAAACTCCGGGCCCTCCAGGGGCGTACAACTTCCCCGGTAGTGATCATCAAAGCCCGCTGCCACATCACAATCCCCGATGCATTCATCGCTGCAATCGACGACTTCATCAAATTCGTGGGTGCATCCCCAGATCAACGAAATCAGGAGCAAAAAAGTGGCTATCGTTCTGCTATTCATCAAGATCCAGCCTGCAGTGAAGAGAGTTTCGAGCGGGCCGCCCGATCCTGTCGCGATCGTAGTCGACTCCGGGACCCGTATCAAATGGGTTCCTCGATGGTCACCGCCGCCGTGCTGCAGATCGACCACTTCGCACTCGTCGAAGAAGTAGAGCGTGAGGCAAGGCGGGCCACTCACGAAGAATGAAGATTGGAGGCCGAAGGCATCGCAGACTGGTCTTGACCGCAATCGTCCGGTAGCCTTGCACCTACGAATATTACTTCTATCCGATGTCTGATGAATATGGACGAGAATAAAGCAGCCCACATGCCACAGCTTCCCCGCCCCGGTGAAGTGATCGACGGACGCTACGAGCTCCAGGAGATCTTCGCCAGTGGCGGCATGGGGATGATCATGAAGGCCAGGCAGATCCGCACCGGTCGCAGTGTGGCTGTGAAGTTGCTGCACCCTCATGTCGCCGTGCGAGACAATTTTGCCACCCGCTTTAAACGAGAGGCCAACGTAGCCACGCTCTTTGATCACCCTCATATCGTCAGGGTCTACGATGTCGGGGAGACCAAAGATGGGGCCCTTTATCTGGTCATGGAACTCCTCGATGGTGAGGAGTTAAAAGAGCTCATCGAACGGGAAGCTCCGCTGTCGGCGGGCCGCCTCTTCGACCTCGGCCTGCAGATGGCCGACGG
>SKNI01000161.1 GCA_007120615.1 Myxococcales bacterium
AGAGAGCGGGAGAGACGTCTCTTCCGAATGGGCAGCTATTGGGATCTCAAGGCCCAGATGGCAGCCAAGGGTGAAGGCTTTGAAGCGACGCTGCGAGAAGTCGACGGCAAGCGGATCGCCACGGGCAAAGACTTTGATGAGAACACCGGCAAGATCGCCGAGGGCAAGGACGTTCTCTTGCTCGGTGAGGAGCAGGCCAAGAAGATGGTCGCTCAATTGACCGAAAAACCATGGACGGTCTCCGAAGTGGCGGAGCGCTCCTATCAGAGCAAGCCGAAGCCGCCGTTTATCACCTCCACCCTTCAGCAGGAGGCGAGCCGGAAGTTGGGAATGGGCGCCAAGCAGACGATGGGCGTGGCCCAGAAGCTCTACGAAAACGGGTTCATCACCTATATGCGTACCGACTCGGTGAACCTTTCCAAGCAGGCTCTGACGGCGGCCCGAAAAGCTGCAGTTGAGCTCTACGGCAAAGAATACGCATCTGAGAAGCCCCGAGTATACGCCTCCAAATCCAAGGGAGCCCAGGAAGCACACGAGGCGATCCGTCCTACGGGCGACGCCTTTGTCCATCCCAAAAAGTCGGGGCTTCGTGGACAGCAACACAAACTCTACGACATGATCTGGAAGCGAACCGTGGCCAGCCAGATGGCCAATGCCCAGAAGACCAGCATTCGCTACGATATTGAGGTCAGCGACGACGACCATAAATATCGATTCCGAGCCAATGGAAATCGAATCGACTTCCCTGGCTTTATGCGAGCTTATGTAGAAGGCGCCGACGATCCGGAAGCGGCCATTGAAGATCAAGAATTACTTCTTCCGCCGCTGGAAGAAGGGGACGACGTCGACTGCAAAGAATTGGAAGCTCTTGGCCACGAGACCAAACCTCCGGCCCGCTTTACGGAAGCCTCTCTGGTCAAAGTTCTGGAAGAAGAAGGCGTGGGACGACCGAGTACCTATGCTTCGATCATGAGCAAGATCACCAAGGATGAGCGCTACGCCCGAAAGTCCGGGCGCACCCTGGTGCCCACCTATATGGCGTTTGCGGTCACCGAATTTCTGGAGAGCCATTTTCCGGAGCTCGCCGATACTCAGTTTACGGCCCGGATGGAAGATGACCTCGATGAGATCGCCGCCGGTCGGGGCTCGAAAGTGGACTATCTCCACAAATTCTATCGTCGAGAAGGCGCCTTCGACGACAAGGTCAAAGAGGGCGACGAAAATATCATCCCCGATGAGGCCCGCGTGGTTCACCTGGACAACTTCCCGGCGACCCTCAAGGTCGGACGGTACGGGCCATACGTGCAGGTCGAGCGCGACGGCGAGACGAAAACCGTGGACGTCCCCGACGAGATTCCACCTGCCGATCTGACCATGGAGATGGTCGAGGAGTTGTTGGAGCAGCGGGAAAAAGGCCCGGAAGCCATCGGCGAAGATCCCGAAACGGGAGAGCCCGTATTGCTGATGACCGGGCGTTACGGGCCCTATTTCCAACTCGGTGAGCGCACCGACGAGAATAAAAAGCCCCCCACAGCTTCGGTTCCCAAGGGCAAAAAGCCCGAAGAAGTCACCCTGGAAGAGGCGCTTCAACTACTCTCTCTTCCTCGCTACCTGGGCGATCATCCGGAAGATGGAAAACCGGTGGAAGCGGGCATCGGACGGTACGGACCGTTCGTAAAGCACAAGCGCAACTACCGAAATCTCTCCGAGCAAGAGCAGGTCTTTACGGTGACCTTAGAAGAGGCGCTGGAGTTGTTGAATCAGCCCAAAGGCCGACGACGTCAGAAGGTGCTCAAGGAACTGGGCAAAGATCCGGAGTCCGGAAAAGAGATCAACGTCCTCGACGGACGCTACGGACCCTACGTCAAATTGGGTAAGACCAATGCTTCGTTGCCCAAGGGCACCAAGGCTGAAGAGATGACGTTGGAAAAAGCTCTGGAGCTTATCGAGGCAAAGAAGGCTAGTTAGGAGCTAATCACCGGGATTCGATGAAAGAGGTCGCCGATTCGGCGGCCTCTTTTTTCTTCCAGGTGCAGAGAGCTTCGAGCCTCTTTGAATGTGTCGAATTGAGCGATCCCGAACGCGGCGAGCTCTGCGATCGGGGGCGCACCGACAAGGGCGATCTGATTTCGCTCACAGGCCCGGGCCAATACGTAGGCTCGTTGCTGACCGCCGGTGGTCTGGACATCTCTTCCGCTCTTAAGTTCTTCCAGCAGCACATCCCGCCCACGACTCATCGCCAGGGCGCAGGCTTTTTCGCCTGCGCCCTGGCCAATTTTTTCGGGACAACTGGCTTCCAGTACGATCGTTGCACCCGGTCGAAGTGCCGAGCCGTCGACCAGGGAAGCGTAGGTCGCTGCGCGAGAAGCCTGATAAAAATTGGTCGCTTTTACATCGGGGACGGGAAGGTGAAGCCAGTCGAGTGGGTGCGGACACTTCTCAAAGAATTGGCTCGCCGCAGCGTCGCAGGCCCTCTCGAAAGCGGGTCGAATCTCGTTGAAAAAAAGGTCGAAGATTCCACCGCCAGGTGCGGGGACGAATTGGAGTCCCAGAATTTGCCGATCGCTTAGGGGAGCGGCTATTTTCCATAAGGTCTGCTGAAAGGGATTTTCGTCGACCAGACCGAGCGTAGATTTTGGGTCTCGAAGAAGAGAAATCCCGTGCATCGCGGAGATGGTATCCTTTCCGGCGCAACCGATGGAGATGGCTTTGATTCCACCGGAGAATCCGGCGTATTGATGGGGTTCTACGGTGCCCACACAGATGATTCGCCTTGCTCTCGCCACGTGTGGGTTTAGACGGATTGAGAGGTTTCTGGGGGCAGAAGCGGGTAGGTTTTCGGCGTCGCCGAAGGCCACCAGGTCAGACGTTGCGTCATGTTGGACGAGGTCGATGGGAAGCGCGCCGATCGCCTTCCGTAGCGGAGCGAGCTCCCCGTCGGTCATGGGCCGGTGGAGACCGAGCCCGACGAGGACGGTGGTCGGGGTGTTGCGCCTGGCCAGATCTTCGAAGAGCGGGCGAAGGCCGGCTTCAAAGGGAAGCGGCCTTGTGGCGTCGGGGACGACGACGCAGATTTGAGCTCTGTCGTCGAGAAGCTCTGAGCGTTTACTCAGCTCCCGCCGCACTTCCAGCTGCAACGTTTTCTTGAGAAGCGGCGTCTTCATGGCGTTCTCCCAACAGGATGGCCAGGTGTAGCTTTAAGGCAGTATAATCGCAGCCCGCCGTCAGACTCTCTTTGAGCGGTGCCAGGGGATCTCCGAGCTTCCAATCACTGGCGATTTCTCGCAGCTCCGGTAGGATTTGCCCGTCTTTATGGCTCTCCAGATCGAGTTCGTG
Organism: Myxococcales bacterium; assembly: GCA_007120615.1. Classification (GTDB taxonomy): domain Bacteria; phylum Myxococcota_A; class Bradymonadia; order Bradymonadales; family Bradymonadaceae; genus SKNI01. The sequence continues at coordinate 3,337 of SKNI01000161.1, forward strand.
ACCGTGATCGGCGAGGACCATAAAGTGGCGAAGGACGCTGGAAGTGGTCAATCCTCGTTGCTCGGCGATCTCTTTAAAATCCAGTCCCTGCTGGGCCAGAATGAGAGTGCGAAGATAGGTGTCGCTGAGGTCAGCGTCATTGTCGACGTGGGCCGTAGAGATCGACGATACGGGTGTCGATTGCGTTGAACTCCCGGTCGCTGAGGCACTCCCCGCCCCACCGGCAGAAGCAGCCGAGAGAACGTGTCGATTTAGGTTCTCTTCGATATTCTCGGGCAGATCATCGTCGGATTTCATGATTTCGGTGCCCCGATCGGTGAGCTGAATGCAGCCCCGAAAATCCTGGCTGGTGAGCGCGAGTTGATTGAGCACGTCCAGAAGGCGAACCAGATCGGTCTGGCGAAGTTCGCTGAGCAGCCCATAGGTGGAGAGGCGATGGAGGCTGCTATTGGTGATCTTTTTCGCCTTGGAGCCTCGAAGCATGGCGGCTACGGCATGGGTTCCCCAGCTGCCTCTGGCGCGTGCGACACCGCTGAGTAATTTGCGCACCAGTAGATGGAGATCGTCGCGGACCACGATCTTTTCCCGGGTGGCCATCTTGTCGGCGTAGGCCGGCGGACCGCAGCAGGCGTCGCAATGTCCGCAGTTCTTCAGGTTCTTTGCGGAGTCGCTGAAATAGCGAACCAGATAGACCTGTCGACAGGTGCCCCCGGTGGCGTAGCGTCCGATCTGCTCCAGGTGGGTCTCCTGGATCTCTCGGCGCCGGTTCAGATCCTCCCAGTCGATTCTCAGATCCCGACTGCGAGCCTGATCAATTACATCGAGCCAGGGAGTTCCGTGACGAACACCGAAAGCGATATGTCCGCCGCGCTCCAGAAGTCGCAATCCCGAGGCCACCGCCCAGGGGTGAACCCGGTCCGAGCCGCCCCGGCTGAGGTGATCGGCGAGCATCTCGTTGTCTAAAGAGTGGGTCCCGGTGCCGTGTTTCTGGAGGAGCTTCCAGATCCGCAGGACCACTTCTCGAGGGGGGTAGGAGTTATCCGTGAAGAATTCGTGAATCCCTCGATCGTTTCGATTGTACAGGAGCAAACAATGAGCGGGCTCTCCGTCTCGACCGGCGCGGCCGGCCTCCTGATAATAGGCTTCGACGCTTCCCGGGATATTGAAGTGAACGATGAGGCGGACGTCGCTTTTGTCGACGCCCATTCCAAAGGCGTTGGTGGCGACCAGAAGAGGCGCATCACCGGCCATAAAGGCGTCTTGCACTTCTTCTCGGACACCGTCGCTGAGTCCGGCGTGGTACATCGCCGGGTGGTGGCCGCCTTTTTTGAGTTGCTTGACCACCTGATCCACCTGCTTTCGGGTGGCGCAGTAGACCAGCGTCGAGCCCTGATCGACGGAATTGATCGCCGCCTCGACCCGGGCGAATTTCTCGCGGCGACTTCTGGCGGGATAAACTTCAAAGAAGAGGTTCGGCCGCTCAAAACCGGAGACCACGATATGGGGATCAACCAGATCGAGTTGCT
>SKNI01000245.1 GCA_007120615.1 Myxococcales bacterium
ATTTTCGCTCGCTTCCACAGGAGCAGGGATCGTTTCTGCCCGGGGTCTTTTTCACCCGCACCGGCTCGGGGACGTAGCGATATTCGACGTGGCTCTGAAAGAGATTCAAGGCGACCTCGGAGTTCCAGCCGTTTACATCTCTCATCGATTCTGCGGAACCGAAGAGATCGGCGCCGCTCATCCGCGCCAGGGCCGGAATGGCCGAAAGTGCTATCAGTGGCAAATGCGCATGGCCACGCATCTCCGGAAGATTATAGACGGAATGATTTACCGCCTGTTCCACCGTGACATCAAGCAACTCTTCTATGAGCTCTTTCGGCGGCTCTTCCTCACCGGTTTGATGACACCAATTACCTATATAGTCGAGGACCCAGCATTTGGTAAAATACTTCTCCATCTCCTTTGGGTGTTCCAGAATGCTCAACCCCATATTCGACATGATCGACTGCTGGCTCTCATCATAGGTATAATTCTCACTCGCAATATCTTCGGTTCGATATTGCCAGTCGCGAAGCACCATCAGCAGGGGACGCCGAAACGGGGGATGACGAAAGGCTGTGATAAGGCAGGCCCCGAGCCACAAAAAAGAATCATGGAACGCCGTGCGAGACTTGAGCCTCTCCAGATAATAATCCTGCATAAACGGCCCCAGTTGACCGGCGCACCACAGCGCCCGCAGGCAGGGCCCATACATGCCCTCTCGCCAGCTCCACAGCGGCAAATCACCAAAGACGATGACCAGTGACTCCATGTCAATGAGACGGGTCAGCTCCTCGAAGTCCGAGGCCAGAAGCACCGAGAGATGGTGGAGGCGAAAGAAGTACCTCCAGTAGCTGCGCACCACTTCCTCTTCCTCAGGGCGAAACCGGGTAAGTTTTCGCCCCAGCCGTACCTCCAATGTCCTGCGGGTGTCTCGCAGAAGCGGCGGCAAATCGAAGAGCTGGTTCATCAACGTTCGCATCATCAGGGGCCGAATCTCCTGGAGGCGCTCAAAGTCCTCCCTGGTCAGGGCCATCTCCCGCCGACGCAATACTCCCCAGGGGGTTCGCGGGCTCCAACCGGCCTCCACCATGCGTCGCTCGCTCTCCAGACTGGCCTGACGGATGCCCAACAGCGGCTCCACCTCCTCACGGCCAATCACGTGCAGCCCCCGCGGTTTCATGCGCTCTCCCAGACAGGTCACGAAGTAGCCGTCGCGCGTCAACACGACATAGGGCCCGGCTCTTTCGGCGCCGATGGCGATGGCCACCCGCTCGAGATTCGATGGAATCTCTAACTTTTTCAACACGATGCTCACAAACTCAGCGTCATAGTATAGCGACATCGCAAATGCGGTCTGCTCTTCGTCAATACGACTAAGGCGCTCCAAAAAATGCGCCTGATGGCCTGCATAATTCATAGCTCTCTCCCCGGCTCGAGTTAATACTGCTTGTGGTATGCAGCCACTATAGCCGGGAGAGAGCACTGTCGTCCAGTAAGCACACTCCTCACCTTGACAACCTTCGGGTCCTCATTACGTTGAACCTGGATGATGTCACTTAAGCAGATGGTATCCGGAAAAGGCGGACCGAGCAGAAACGAGGATATTTGAATGAGATTCGGATTTTTCGAATCCCGAGGCATAGCAACGCTATGTCGAGCGGTGAGTGAAATTCGAAGATCGTCAAATAGACCGTTTTCTGCGACGGGAGCCATTTCCGGATACCATCTAAGTAGGAGTACAACGATGAGTCGCCATTTCGATAGCGCCCCGGGTCTCTCCGAAGACCACGACAAGGCCACCCACCAATTCGTATTCAACCAGACCATGATGCGGATCAAATCACCGCAGGCCTCGCTCGAGTTCTACACCGGGGTGATGGGCATGACGTTGGTCAAAAAGCTGGACTTCCCGAAGATGGAGTTCAGCCTCTACTTTCTGGCGGCCCTCCCGCCGGAGGAGTTGGACTCCTGGTCCACCGATGACGATGCCCGCCTGGTGGAGACCTTCTCCAGACCGGCTCTTCTGGAGCTCACCTATAATTGGGGTGATGAAGACGACCAGGACATCAGCTATCACAACGGAAATAGCGAACCGAAGGGCTTTGGCCACATCGGGTTCTCCGTGCCCGACATCGACAAAGCCTGCGAGCGCTTTGAGGAGTTGGGCGTAGAATTCGTAAAGCGCCCCCGGGAAGGATCGATGCAGGGAATCGCTTTCATCAAAGATCCCGACGGCTACTGGATCGAGATCTTTACTCCGACGCGACTCCCTGAAGCCCTGCGCGAACATCTCTGAACGTTAGGTATTACAATGAAAATCGAAGTCTGGTCCGATATCGTCTGTCCCTGGTGCTATATCGGTAAGCGACGCCTGGAGACCGCTCTCGAAGGGCTCGACGAGGAGGTCGAGATTCAAAAGAGCGGCAATACCTTCGATGCCCATCGACTCCTTCATCTTGCGGCCCAAAAAGGAAAACAGGGCGCCCTAAAAGAGCGCCTTCTGCTGGCCTATATGACCGAAGGGGTAGGCCGCAAATCATCAATGAGTTCGGACCAGCCACGGTAATCTGGGCCGAGTGCGTAGGTGGAAAGCTATGGCGATAGCTAGCACTTACGACAAAATTGTCCATACAACGATCGGGGTTACGGACCGTGGGCGAGTTCGAATCCACCGCCCACTCAAACTCTTCCTTGCCCTTCCTCTGCGCCTTGGCGGTCCTCTGCGTCTTGGCGATGGCCCTTGCCCTTCTCTCTTTACCTCTATCTTCCCCTCTCCCCCCTCTAAATCGTCCTCGAATATTTGCGTTTACCCTCCTCCAGGTGGGCATCGAAGGGCATGCAGATATTTCGCAGCAGCAGTCGTCCGCGATCGGTGACGGTAAGCCCTTCTTCGTCAAGAGCGACCAGACCATCTTCGATCATGGGTTCGAGACGGGTTAATTCCTCCGCGAAGTAGTGGGATACGTCCACGCCGAGTTCTTCGGAGAGTTCTTGGAAGTCCAGGTGGGCGTGGCACATCAGGCCCATGATCCATTGTCGGCGAATCGCGTCGTCGTCGCTCAAGAGATAGGCTTTGTGGACGGGGAAATCCTCCCGGGTGACGCTCTCCTGGTAGTCCTGGAGATCTTTGGGGTTCTGCAAATAGAGCTCTCCGATCTGGGAGATCGACGACATGCCGAAACCGTAGATATCAACCCCGGCCAGGGTGGAATAGCCCTGGAAATTTCTCCGGAGGGTGCCCTGGCTCCGGGCAATGGCGAGCTCGTTATCGTCACGGGCGTAATGATCCATTCCGATATAGGTAAATCCCTCGGAGGTCAGTCGCTCGACGATTCGTTTTTGCATCGCCAATTTCTCTTCCGGCCCAGGTAGGGATTCACGCTCCAATAATTTTTGAGCCGGCTTGATCCAGGGAACGTGGGCGTAGGTGTAGATGGCAAACCGGTCCGGATGGAGGGCCAGCACCTCGGTCAAGGTTAGCTCGAAAGACTCCACCGTCTGGTGGGGGAGTCCGTAGATCAGGTCGATATTCAGCGACCGAAATCCGGCCTCTCGAAGCCAGCCGACGACCCGCTCGGTCATTTCAAAGGGCTGGATGCGGTTGATCGCTTTTTGGACCCTGGGATTATTGTCCTGAACGCCCAGCGATGCCCGGTTGAAGCCGGCATCCCGCAGCGCTTCGACGTGCTCCCTGGTCAACCGTCGAGGATCGACCTCCACGGCGATCTCGGCATCCTCTGCCACATTAAAATAGCCGTGGATTCGCTCTCCGAGCCAGCGAATCTGATCCGGAGCAAGATAGGTCGGTGTGCCGCCACCGAAGTGGATCTGCACCACCTCCCGATCGGGATGGAGCCAGGCCGACTTTCTTCGCATCTCTTCGTCGAGCGCCTTTAAGTACGGGTCAGTTCGGGAGATGTCTTTTCCGATCACCGTGGTGCAGCCGCAATACCAGCACAGAGTCTGGCAGAAGGGGACGTGAAAGTAGAGCGATATAGGTCGCAATTCCTTGTTATTATCCCGTATCGCCTCCTCGACCTGCTCCCTCCCCAGATCATCTCGAAAATGTGGCGCCGTGGGATAGGACGTATACCGGGGGCCGGGTACGTCGTATTTACGAATCAGGTCGAGATCGACTGCGAGTTGATCGGTCATTGGCTACTCCGTAGATTTCCAACTGATCTCCTGGGAGGAGATTCTCACCAGAGCTTGTATCCAAGGATTGTGCCAATACGAGTTAAGCGTTCGCCGGACACGAGCACTCAACAATATCAGGATGATGGGTTCTACCGGACCTGCATATTTTGCGCCAAACACAGGCAATCTGCATATTCTGCGCAGGAGAAAGAGAAATTAGGAAACTTCGCCCCACGCTCTCGCTAACACCATGGCTGCGGACTCGACCCAGTTCGGCGTGTCCAGACCAAACATCGTTGATTTGCGACCTGTCCGGAGTTAGAGCCTTCCCTTGCCCTTCCTCTGCGCCTTGGCGCCTCTCCGCGTCTTGGCGATTGCTCTTGCCCTTGACCTTCTCTGCTTTCTCTCTCCCCCAACCTCTGATATCAAATTTAGACCAACTGTCCGCTCGTATTTCTTTTAAAAAGCCGCGATACAATGGAAACTTACCTCCTCGACTGGGCTCACCTTTTAGTTCGATGGTTCCACATCATCGCCGGGATCGCCTGGATCGGCGCCTCCTTTTATTTCGTGATGCTCGATATGTCGCTGAAGCCTCCCAAAAAAGAGGAGGACAAAAAAAGAGGCGTCCACGGCGAGCTATGGGCTGTGCACGGAGGGGGCTTTTATAATAGCCAGAAGTTTTTGGCCGGTCCCAAGGGAGAGCCTCTCTCCAATAATCTTCACTGGTCGAAGTGGGAGGC
>SKNI01000740.1 GCA_007120615.1 Myxococcales bacterium
ATCTTCGGACTTCAATGTCTTGAAGGTCTCTCCATTCCACATTCGGCCCAGACTGACGGCGAGCCTTCGGGGCCATAAGTCTCGGGTCACTTCGGGGATTCCAAAGATGGGAAGGGGGTCTTTATGCAGCACGAATCGCCGATAGGCCGCCGTCATCTCCAGGCCGTTTACGTGGTCGCCGTGAAGATGGGTGATCAACATCGCGTCGATATCTCCCACGGTGAGTCGCGTGGCGTTCTTTTGCGGAAAATTATTCTCCTTCAACGCCCGTCGATAATTGTCGGGGCAATCGATGGCCAGAACGAAGTCATCCTTTCGCAAGAAGAAATGCGTCCCGTGATGCTCCATCGAGAATGCGTCGCCGACGCCGCCGATCATGACTTCAAATGCCATCGTGTCCTCCGTGTTCGAGATGAACTGCCGAGTACGAATCTAAGCGCCCGTGATTCTATATCATCTGGTCGATTCAATCGATGCGAGGTCAGGGGCCAGACGAGGGTTGACCTCGAAGGTGACCTGCGCAATTGTGGCACGCCTTGCGCCGGACTCCTGGAATCTAACTGGCCGGCTGTCCCACATCACCACCCCCCGAAGTATTATGTCAATCCAACTCGTCTTTCTGGGCACGGGCAGTGGCAAGCCGATGCCCCAGCGCAACGTCTCGTCGATGGGGCTTTTCCGCGATGGAGAGCTCTTTCTCTTCGATTGCGGGGAGGCGACCCAGATCCAATTGACCCGCTCCAATCTCAGACCGGGAGCGATCGAGGGGATTTTTCTGACCCATTTTCACGGCGATCACGTCAACGGACTGCCCGGCCTCATCGGATCGTTGACCCTGAACCGCCGCTCTCGGCCCCTGACCATTACGGGCCCCCGGGGATTGCGAAAATGGTTCAAATGCCTCCACGATCTGCATATTCTGCGACCGGGATTCCCGGTGAAACTGGAAGAAGTCCGAGAGCCGGGGCCCGTATTTGAGGGCGAAGATTACCATATCGAGACCCAGCCTCTGGAGCACCGCGTCGACACCTGGGGCTATGCCCTGGTGGAAGACGAGCGTCCGGGCCGCTTCGACGTCGGCCGGGCCCTAGAATTGAACATTCCGTCGGGCCCGCTCTACGGAAGGCTTCAACGAGGCGAATCGGTGACCCTCGATGACGGACGCCAGATCGAGCCGGAAGACGTCCTCGGCGCCTCCCGGCCGGGGCTCAAAATCGCCTATTGCACCGACACCGTGCCCTGCCCTTCGGCCACCCTGCTTGCCCGGGACGCCGACCTTCTGGTCCATGAGGCGACCTACCCGGCGGGAGACGAAAAGCTGGCTCACCAGCGGGGCCACTCCACCGCCGGCGACGCCGCTCGTTGCGCAAAGGAAGCCGGCGCCCGCCGACTCGTCCTGACCCACATCTCCCAGAAGCATATGAACCTCGACGAGATCGTCTCCGGCGCCCGCGAGATCTTCGCCGAAACCGAGGTGGCCCGCGACTTCGCTACTTTCACCGTCGAACGCCGCGACCGCTAATCGGTATTTCGCCGACACGACGCGTTCATATTACGGGGTTTGGGGTTATCCGGCGCGTGGTACCCCCAGGGCAAGCCCTGGGGCTGGGCGGGAGTGGGCTCCGCTCGGGGCAAGCCCCGGCTCCGCATTTAAGGGGACTGGAGGACTTCTCCATCGGAAATATCGAACATCCCAACCACGGATCGTCCAACGGCTGGGGGCTCAATGATTATAACCAGGAGGGGACCAACGCCTATGATGGTTTTCCTTTCGCACTGAACAATCCCAGACCTTTCGCCTCAACCGCTTCGCCGCGTTCGCCGGCGTGGGCGAGAATCGAATCTGCGACCTGGTTGTCCCCTCCGATGTGGTGCCCGAACCGGACCCCGACGGCGACGGCGGCACCGGCGACGGTGGATCAACACCGGGGCCCGATCAGGATCCCGGTGAATCCGTGCCCGATGCCGGCGCCTCGGAGTTCTCCGATGACGCCAACCTTCCCAGCCAGGGCTGCGCCTGTTCCAGCAGCCCCGGGCCCGGAGGAGGGTTTTTATTTCTGGTGGGAGTCTTCGCTCTCTTCGTGATCAGAGCTGGAAGATCAAAAAGCTGAGCACGTCCAGAATCTCATCGCTGGCCGTGCCCTGCGCGCTGGAGTGAAACGAAGTATAAATCACGGTCCCCTCATTGATGGGCTCCGTATAACTATACATCAGCGGCCTACCATCCACCCCGCCCCGCTCGCCGCGAAAGTGGATCAGTGACGGGGGATGAACCTCATTGATGACTCTCATTCCGCTCAAGTCGAAATCGACCTCCATTATGTCGGTGCCCAATAAGGTCAGCATGGCGCTGCTCATGACATCAGCGTCCACGATCTCACTACCGGTGGTGCCTCCAAAGGTCGCCAACTCCGGAAAAGGTTCCAGGGCCCATTCATATGCGTTATCCGCGGCATAGATACTATTTCCCTGATTTACGAAGTACTGCAGATTGGTCACAATTTCGCTTTCATCACCGTGACTCATGGCCGTAGTAAATCGGTGGTTGCACTCGAAAAAGAGGATATCGTACTCCATCAACTCGTCGAGGTTACTCAACAAGTTCGCCGTCGCTGCTCCCGTACCGGGGATATTATCGAACTCAATTCCCAGCTCCTCGAGAAGATTACCCATATTTTCGTTGGATCCCTGAAATACCATGATCTGGACATCGTCGCCTTCCACACAGACCTTATCGGTGTCGCCCAGAAGCTGAGTGGTCTGTCCGCTGGCCACGGGAACCGCCCGTTCCCCGGAGAACGAGCCCGAGGTCACCTGCAATTGGTGTGCTCCGGAGGGAACATCGTAGAGGGCAAAAAAACCCTCGGCGTCAGCCTGTGTTGAGATTGTGAAGCTCTCCCCGTCACAGTCTTCGCCGTGAACGCTCACCATCGCCTGGCCGAGATCTTGCCCCGACGGTGCGCAGGCCTGGCCCTCGATGGCACCGAAACCACATTCCTGATCGACGGGGGCCTCGCATTCTTCGGTCTGCGGATTAAAAACCTCGTTGCCATCGCACTCCACCTCGCATTCTCCGGTGCCCGGATTCTCGATCTCTCCATCGGGGCAATCCTCGGAATCTCCATCACCGTTGGGGTCGTCATCGGTGCATCCGCCGCTGATGGGGTTCAAGGTCTGGCCGTCCTCACAGCCGTTTTCCTCGGAATCACCGTCCGGATCGGGACGGACATCGCTGTCGCCTCCAATATTGTCGACATCCTGCGCTTGGCCCGCATCGTTGCCGCCGCCCTGCACGTTTTCAGAACAGGCCGTAAATAATAATAAGAAGGAGACCGCAAAAAGCGCGACCGTTTTCTGAAGGTTTACCATAATCCAATCAACTCTTTCGTAGATTCGGGACAGTGCCAGATACTCTTGACCCAGCATCCCATATTTGCAGTGGAATTTGCAAAAGTAGAGAGATAATCGCAGCCACCACCGTCCGCCCAGACGATTTTATTTCTTGTGGCATATAAGTTGCTTTTCGATAGCCTCGTAATTCCAGAACCTGGCTGAGCCGACGAATCGGAGCGGGATTATTCCATCGTTGGCGTATGATTACTCAACAAGAGATCGCTATGAACCGTTGCCTTGCCTTCGCTCCACTGATCTTCGCTCTCCTCGCCCTTACTGCCTGTCCCGGGGGATCTGCTGGAGAAATCACCAATACGATCCGTGAGGACCTCAGCTTCATCTCTGATCAACAGATCCTCTTTGTCCACCCACAGGTTAATCGCAATGGCATCATCAGGCTGAACGTCGACGGAACCAATCGCTTCGATATTCTTTCGCCGGACTACCGAGTTCGCAGCGCGAGTACTGACGGCTCTTTGTGGAGCCTCGGCGATCCCGATAATAATCTGTACACCCTTCACGCCTTCGAGGATCCTCGCCAGGTTGATTTTTTTGACGGACAGGTCAGCCATGCTCCGATCTCTCCCGATGGCTCGACCATCGCCGTCACCCTCCATCAAGATTTCCGTCTCCCTCAAGATGAACGCCCGGGGAGCGTGGACGATACGATTTTCCTGGTCGATCCGCAGACCCATGAGGTCCGAACCATACCGAACCAGACCGATCATCAAATACGTCGCCTCGCTTGGACGACCGACAGCCAATCCCTCTATATCCGCCTCGATGATGACCAGCAGTTTCTCGTCGATCTGACGACAGAGGAACGCACTGAATTGGAAGATCCATATGAAGAACAGGCACCCAATCACCCTTTCACCAGACCAGTCTGTTCCCACGATGGAACCGAACTTGCTCACGATGACCAGGGGATTGAACTCATTCGTGATGACGATGAGCGTCGAGAGAGACTCGTTCATATTGAAGGAAGAGAACGGGGATTTCACGACTATGAATCTACTGTTAGCCAACCTTTTTTCACAAAATCTTGTGAGACAGTCGTCTTTGTCTATAACCGATCGGTCTGGGTAGTCGATGTAGAGTCCGGTGTCGTCGGTGAACTCGCCGAGGGAAGAGGCGCTTTTATTCTGCCCGATCTATGACTTGAATGACTTCGAATGACCAATATGAGTAGCAGACCATCCCGATGGTCGCAGCGAACAGAACAACCACCAAAAACTAAGGAAGTACGCTATGCGTCGAAAGTTTGTACATCTATTGATTCTTCATCTTCTGGTCCTCGCTGTAGTGTTGGCCGGCTGTCCTGACACCGAAGATCCATCGGCGAATCAGCCGTTCCCCGATGCCGGTCATGAGGATGCTGCCGATGACCCCGACGCCGACGACCCCGACCCCGACGCCGACGCCGACGACGATCCCGACGCCGCCGATGATCCCGACGCCG
>SKNI01000093.1 GCA_007120615.1 Myxococcales bacterium
CGCCTCAACCTCCAGACGAAGGGGGGCTCGGTCTAACGATGGCGAGGAGCCCAGAAGGGGAGCGTCGGCCTGAGGGTCGATGAGGTGAACGCGGTGGTTGAGATGAGGGGAATTCCACTGCCCGGGCTGGCGGGTGGCGGCGACGATCAGCCCCGATTCGAGCCAGCGGGCGCTCTGAAATCCGCCGCCTAACGCCGGATCATCACCGAGAGAAAACTCCCATAAGAGCTCTCCCGCCGAATCGACGATGGCAAGCTGAGTCTGGGAGGTGATCAGAAGTCGCCCGTCGAGGTCCGCCATAATATCTCGAACCGGGTGAAGGTCCTCGATGATCGGAGCGTCGGGAGCTTCGGAGATGGGACGGGAGTAGAGCGCAAAAACCTCGTCGGCGGGGCTATCGGTGGTGACGACTTTGACGGCCGACAACGAAAGACCCGGCCAGACCGCCGCGAGGGCGACCCGTTGTTCGGGGAGTTGGATGGCTCGCTCCACGTCACCGCGCACAGTGTCGTGGATCACAGAATAGCTCCAGGTATAGCGGCGATCGATGAGATCGTAGAGGTGAACCCGTCCCACCGTATTGTCGCCCATCACCAAAAGCTCGGGGTCGTTGGGGCCGAGATAGGCACCGGCCACCACGCTGGAGGGAGCGCTCATACCGCCGACGTCAAAGATCTCGTCGACCTGCTGGCCCTGAGAGTCAAAGAAGACCGCCCCTCTTCCGGAGCCGTCGGCCAGTACAATATCTCCGCCGGGCAACACCACGATATCGGTATAGGTGGCAGCCGGGCCCTCCCAGAGTTGGAGCGAGAGGGGTGATGAGCTCGCAATGGTGGGAGTTTCCAGATTGCTGCGAACGGTAACCCGCTTCAGATCGCTGATCCCTCCGGCGGTGAGCACGAAAACGCGCTCCGAGGCATCGGCCGTTTGGATCAGCCCGGGGATCGTCTCCTGGAGATCGGCCTGGATCGCAGAAACCAGAAGGAAGATAAAGGCGCTCACCACCGCGCGACGCGAGACAGACGCTGTGGGCTGTGCTAATTTGTGGAGGGTCTCCAAGAGCGTGCCTGGTCAGAAGAAAGAGTACGGGCATCGCTATAATAGGGGAAGGTAGGGGTAGAATTCCAACGAAGCGAGCAGTATTTATGGGCCGAGATAAAATCTCAGAGCCAATTCGTTATGCGGGCCCTCCGGAAATCACGGAAGCGGGCCGGCAGGTCTTTTCATTTCATCTCTATCGCTACCTCTCTCCGTGGTTGCGAGAGATGGGTTGCGAGCGGGTCATGGTGACGGTGGGGTTTGCCGACTCTCAGGCATCGCTGGGAGCCTATCGGATCGAGGCCACCGGGGGCTATTCGGTGACCACCGGGTGGACTCACCGGGATCTTGAGGACGCCTGGCGGTTTGGAAATGGACGGCTTCGATGGGAGGGACAGGAGGGGGCGGCGATCGTCTTTGAAGTGGTCGCCATCTTTGATGAGAACGAATCGGATTTGCTGGGCTTTGCCATGGTTCGCCGAAGCGATGAGCTGGGGCCGGCGGCCTTTGAGAGACTCGCCGAATACGCCTCGGAGGCGATTCGGGTGGCCCGAAGAAATAGTGTCCGGCTCTTTTTTGACGAGGAGAAAGAGCAACCCGTTAAGAGTCTGCTCTACGCCCTGATGGATCGGCTGCCGGAGTGGACGGGCTGCGACCACTCGGCAGCGGTGTTGCTGACCCATAATCTCGACGCCATGACGATGGAACTGGCCGGGGGATTTTTCAACGTGTTAGCGGAGCGGATTTACTTCGAAAATCAGCAGGGAGAGAAGGGAGATCGATTGGTGGGCATGGCCGTGGAGACCGGGGCCGAGAAGGCCTCCATTTTGCATGATGCTCTGGAACGCCACCGCAGTCAGCCCGGGGAGCGTTTTCTGGTCTATGAGAGAACGAAATCGAAATCGGAGAGCGGAGAGGATTGGCGATTTCATGGAAATGACAAGGCCCTTCAGGGCTGGCACGGCTTAGAAGACCGGCCGCCAGAGCAGGGAGTGGTCCTGATTCCCCTTGTCCACCAAGAACGCGGCGAGAGTGATCTGTTGGGCTTTTTGTCGCTGGCCTGGACGATGGACTGTCAACTGGCTACTTCCACTGAGGCCCTGATCCGAGAAGTGGGCAGGGAGTTGGCCGGAGTGCTTCGGCGGTCGGCTCTGTACACGATGAGTGTGCGCAAGATGTGGGTGATAAGAAAGGTGGGCGACGAGATCGAAAATTATATCACCGCTTCCGAAGAAGGGAGCAGGGAGATCGAGGCGGCGATTCAACGAATCAGCGATCTGGTAGCGGAGCACGTGGACGTGCCTTCCTTTGCCATTGGTTACCTGATCGGCGAAGAGGGCAAGAGAAAGTTACGCTACGCTCATCCTCATGGATGGAGCCATTTTGAGAACCTGGAGTTGGCGGTAGATGTAGACGCCGATGAACGAGTGGATTCGGGGATCTCGGCGCTGGCCATTCGTCTGAAGCGTCCGGTGGTGCTGGCCGGAGGGCACGGAACCGGGGCCGATCAGGAGTTTAAGAACTTTCTGTGGGTCGATGAAGAGGCCGGCGAGATCTTTGATACCCGCTCCGGCAGGACTTCAGCAGGTGAGATCGAGGGGCAGTGTATTCGGCTGCGCGATTATTATAAGCCGGCACGAGAGACGGCCTATGCGTGCCTGGCCTACCCGATTTTATTTGCCGACACCGCTCTGGGAGTCCTGACCGTGGAGGTCGAGAAGACCACCGACTGGCTATGGTGGACCGGCTTTGGAGGGCATCTATTCTGGGAGATGGTGACCCGAGAGATGGCCAGAGGGTTGTACTGGCTGCAGAAGTAGCCAGGGGCTCATTCTTTTATTTTATTGAGCCGCTCCACTTCTTTGAGCAATACCGGCAGCACCTCGCCGGTTTTCCCGCGAATGATAATATCCGAGATATCGGAGAGAGCGGTGGGATTGGGGTTTACCTCGATGAGAGTGGCGCCGAATTGACGGGCGGTCTCGGGAAGGGCTGCTGCCGGATGAACCAGACCACTTGTGCCGAGAATCAGGCAAACGTCGGCCTGTTGGGAGGCTTCAGCGCTGGTCTGTAGTGCGGCATGGGGCAGAGATTCTCCAAACCACACCACCCCGGGACGAAGGGGGCCGCCGCAATGCTCACAGGTCGGCAGAGTCTCCAGGTCGAGGGTGAGATCTTCGAAAGAACGGCCGCAGTCGTGACAGCGAACCTCCAGCAGCGATCCGTGGAGGTGGAGGATCTCGGGGCGAAAATCGGCCTCGTCGGAGGCGGCTTCCAGGAGGTGATCTACGTTCTGGGTGGCGATGGTATAGTTGCCGGTCTGGCAGAGGCCGATCAAGGCGTGATGGCCCGGGTTTGGCTTGATGGTGTCCAGTAGATCTCGACGCTCTTGATACCAGCCCATCATCTCGCGACGCTGGTCGGACTCGAAGGTGTCTACGTGAGTGAGGCGCGCGATCTTGGCCTCATAAAACATTCCGCCGGGCCCTCGGAAAGTGGGCACCCCCGATTCGGCCGAGAGTCCACTTCCCACGCAGACCAGCACCCGGGGTTGGCCCTTGAGATGCTGGGCAGCGCGTTTGATGGAGGTCAGGTTCATTGGATGAGTGGAGGGGCTCGGTAAAATGATCCGATCAACGATATGGGAGAGGGCTCGTCCTGCGGACCGGGCGATGCGATTTCTGATCCGACCAAATAAGGACATCAGCGCTTAGATACCGGCAAAATAAAGAGTTTCGAAGATCAATTCCAACGGAAGGGAATCGGCTGAGCGCCCACCGGCTGAAACCCAACACGAGCCGGCATAAATCCGCTAAACTGCCGAGAACGGACCATATTGACCACCGTAATTCGAGTGCGAGGCCCATCGGGGGTGAGGGTGGCCTGAAAGACGGGCTCCATGCTGGGATGTCCCACGGTAATTCGGCCGCGCTCGTCGCCCAATTCATGACCGGCGAGTCGAAGATGGGTCACTTCGGTAAAGCGCAGGGCCTGGGCGTCCAATTCAATAAAATCTTCGGAGTCGGAGTATGCTTCTCGCAGGCGTTCGCGCACCGTGTCGTAGTCCACATTATAGACCATCTCAAAATCCATCCGACCCCGTTCTGCGACCTGAGTGCTGGAGATCAATTCCCAGGGAAACGAGATCGGAGGGGTATCAAAACGGTCCGTGATGATCAGATCTTGAAGAGGGGTTTTCTTCGGCGCATAAGGAGCGTCAGACTGAGCAAAGGCGGCCGCTGGCACACAAAGCGCGACCAGCAGAGTGAGGACGGTGACCCGGATCATATTCATCAGCAATCTCCATGGTTTCAAGGGTGCGACGGGGGATTGTAACGCAATGAACAGCGATGTCCAAGCCGAGTTCCTGCTCCCGGGAGGGCTTCCCGAATCTTCGACTGGAAACAACGAGGGCCGAAATTCGGAATTGGTCTCGAATTTCGGCCCGGATGTGATTTTTCGTGGGATGCGGAAGGGGGGACTCGAACCCCCACGACCTTGCGGCCACTGGCACCTGAAGCCAGCGCGTCTACCAATTCCGCCACTTCCGCGCAGTCTGTGGGTGGCGGTGGTAAATCCGCCGAACTGCTCAGGGGACGTATTACGACGGAACACGTGGGGCTGTCAACAGTTTAGATGGGTGGGGGGTGATTTTGTAGATATCCGGTGCTTGTCGTGGGAGATTCGATGACTACACTGGCCCGGTGACAATGGATCAAACACGGAGGAGGCACGTGAGCGGGCAAGAATCGACGGCGAAGAGCCAAGAGCAGGGATGGCCGGAGGGGTTATTTCGGTTGCTCCAGGAGGGGC
>SKNI01000494.1 GCA_007120615.1 Myxococcales bacterium
AGGCGCTGACCGCCGAGAATATCGGCGAACTCTTAGAAGCCTGGCAATGTGATCACGGTGCTTCAGAGGTTGAAGAGCACGATCACGGGCATTCTCATGGTCATACCCATACTCACAGTCATACTCATGATCACAGCCATACGCACGGCCACAGCCATAATCACGGGCACCGCTGAGTTTTAGTCTTCATCCAACGGCGCGGTGTGGGTAACCGTCCCGATTATATTGAGATGAGCACCATCACCGACACACCCTTGGTCACCCATTATACGGGACTCGTTGGCGGAACCGTGGAGTTGGGAAGTCGACAACGGCTCGGCCTTGACCTTATTTACCGCCAGCAGAGCAGCGTCGGGTTCGGAGGGACGACCGAGTCCGTTTCCGGGACGAGTTCCTATCGAAGTCTGGAGGTCATGGCCAATTATACGGTCTTTCGTTGGTGAAGGCCTTTTGTAGCCAGATCCCCCCTGGCAATCTGAATGCTCCAAAAATACCCGCCGAAAGTCGTCTCTTTTTTGGAGCATGGGATCAGCTTTCAGGGGCGGTACACTGGGCGACAGGATCAGAGTTTTGTTCGCCTACCTCACAAACTTGATCCTCGTCGCACTCTGTAGTTTCAAGCTCGAGCCTCCGCCTTTTGAGCGCGCCAGACCACTTTTTTGTCGGTCCAACCCGCCCTTTCAGGCAACTGGTTCGCAAAACACCCCGGTCCAAACCGCCCTTTGAGGCAACTGGTTCGCAAAACACCCCGGTCCATTCCGCCCTCAGAGCGCGCAATTTCCCTCAAAACCGGCACGCTCCGGCAAGCGCCGTGCTCCTGTTGGCAAAAAATACGGATTAACCCGCTATTTTCGCCGACGGAAGCATTTTCTTACTCCCACGGCCCGCCATTTTCGACAACCCGCCACCTTCGGAGCCAGCTTGCACCTGCATTTTTGCGAACTCATCGACTTCAACCCCGGATCGATCCGCCCCTTTTCATGCTCTGGCCACCTCGCCGGGCCCGACGACCTTGCTTCGAGCATAAAAAAAGGATCGGCCCGGCGGGGTCGGCCGCCCGGGGGATGCTTTTGCGTACTTTTTTGCCGGTTGCCACCGTCAGAAAATAGGTTCGGTGACCTCCGGCGCCTCGTCGTCCTGGGCGACCGGTTCATCTTCGGGCTCGTCGACCGGGATGGGCGCATCGGAACGTGGTTCGTCCGCCGCCGGAGGCGCCGGCTCGGAGTCTTCCACTACATCTTCCGACTCTTCGGCGCCGCTGTCCTGACCGCGACTGACTGGCGTTATTCGAACCGACGGCCTCGGCCCTAGAAACGGCCCTGAAATCCGAAACCTACACCCGTCTCCCGCTCCGATAGGGGCGTCATCGGCATTACGGAGGGTGTGACGTGGGCTCTCTTTGCTTGCTGGATACGGTATTGGGAGCCTGCGTGGAGGTGGAAGCCGAGGATACTTCCGCCGAGGAGACCGACGGCAATCGGGGCGACGAAGAGGTTGGGCGATTCGTGCCAGCCGAAGCCGTCGCTTACGCCAGCGACAACGGCTGAACTGAAGGCGCCCAGGGTGAATCCGGCGACGGCGCCCAAGAGAGTACCCCGCTTGTTGCTGGCATACCCCGTGGCGGTGCCCACCGATTCAACTGTTATGGGAACGGCCATCGCCGATAGCGCAAGGAGCATACCACCGACGGGGGCTTTGTAGATGCTCTCGATTCCCAGCGTCTGAGAATATTCTATGCCCAGGGGAACGACGACCAGCGGAACGGCGCCGAGCAAGACCTGACCGGCGAGTGTCACGGGTTGGAATGGTGGCAGCAATTCGACGTTCTGCCGATCGGGTTGCTGCTGAGCCTGTGCAGGTGCCCGAATCTGGTCACCTGCGGAGGCATCGACCACCGGGGCGAGCGCGAGGATGATGAGAACGAAGACTGCGACAGCGAATCGCTTGAGCATGGGTACTTCCTTTGTTGAGAAACCATTGCGAGACAATTCGATATTCATGCCGCTTACGACGAGACATACCTTACGACGAGAGAGGAGCGAAAAGTTATTCAAACGAATCACCTATGCAACACAGGCCGCGCGTACCGCCCAAAGAGCCCCGGCAAGCCAACGCTCATCATATAGGGTTTGTGAAACCACCAAAATGACGAAGAGTGGTCGGGACCTTATTAGACATCCATCGCTCCTTGTACGGGGAAACGAAGCTGGCAAAATCCTTTTCGTGAAGGCTGCGGGGGGTACTGCAAGGAACTTTCGCCCCGGTGCTCGGCGATGTAAGGTACCGATTCAGACCACGCATACGGAGTCCATATGACGCTTCGACGAAAGCTAGCCATCGCCACCTGGGGCGCGCCACGAGAGGGTAATATCTACGGGAAGTTAACCCTGGATGTCACCGAGGCCCAGCGCTATATCGAGCACCTGCGAGAGACCACCGGCGAGAAGGTGACGGTGACCCATCTGGTGGGCAAAGCGGCGGCCAGCGCGCTGGAGCAGGAGCCCAGTTTAAACGGCCGGATCCTCTTTCGGCGCTTCATCCCCTTCGATACGGTGGACATCGCTTTTCTGGTCACCCTGGACGGCGGAGCGGATCTGGCGAAGGTCAAAATCGAGCGCCTCAACGAGAAGCCGACCTCCGATGTGGCGGCGGAGCTCAGGCAATACGCCGCCCAGTTAAGAAAGGGAAAAGACGAGCAATTCGAGAAATCCAAGGGCCCCTTACAATGGATGCCCCGATGGATATTGCCCCGTTTTTTGGGGCTGGTGGGCTGGTTGACCAGCGCCGCCGGCGTGGACCTCTCCAAGATGGGACTCGAGAGATTTCCCTTCGGCTCCTGCATCGTCACCAACGTCGGTATGTTCGGCATCGATGAGGGCTTTGTCCCGCCCACGCCCTTTGCCAGAGTGCCGGTGTATATTCTCGTTGGCGCCATCAAAAAGATGCCCGCCGTGGTCGACGGAGAAGTGGTCGTTCGTGAGCAATTGACCATCACGGCCACCGTGGACCACCGCTTTGTCGACGGTTATCAGCTCGGGACGCTGGCCAAGGCTTTTCGAAAAATCTTCGAGGATCCCTGGTCGTTGGAGGCGTCGTCGGCTTCGTTGGGCGTGGAGTACGCGGAGGCGCTGAGTGCGGAGGCGCTAACTGGCTGAGACGCTGAGACGCGGAGGCGCTAAATGGCTGAGGCGCTGAGACGCTGGGTTGAGCGCGGAGTGGCTGAACAACGGAGGGCACGAAAGAGCGCGCTGAACTCCGCTGAGAGCACGAAGTACTTCTGTTTTGTGGGTGTCTGGTCCACGGCTGCTCTCCGATGGGATGGGCCTGGCCCGTTTTGACTATACCGCTACCGATGATGGGCTTTACTCGGAGCGTTCACATACGCATAGAGCTCGTTCGTCACGGGAATGACCGATGCGCCGCAGGGTAATCACTTCGTAGATCTTATGTCGGGTTATACCTCGTTTTGTGCCATCAAAGAGGGAGGTGCTGTTCAATGTTGGGGAGCGCTTCTGGACGGGGAGTCTGCAGTGCCGGCGATGAATCCAGCAGATAACTTCTCTGCTGTTAATGTCGGTGTTGGACGGTCCTGTGGAGAGACCCTGGATGGGGAGTTTGTGTGTTGGGGCACCCAGGGGCAATTGGGTCCGATTACGGCTCAGGATCTCAATCCAGACTGGACGGATGAGGAACTCCTCGGGTTGTATCCGATTGGTTTTGGCGAGCAAGTTCTGATCGTCCATCTCGACGATAATCGACTGTATCAAGTCGATATCGAAAATGAGACGGTCTCTGATCCCTTTATGGATGGTCTGGAATTTAGAGAGGTCGACACAACCGGTGGCGGGATCTGTGGGATCACCGTGGACGATGAATTTGCCTGCTCTTTTGACATCGAAAACTGGGAGGACGTGGAGATGGGGTCGGAGTCGGAACCCATTTCGTTTAGCACGGGTGTGATCCATGGCTGTGCATTATACGTCGACGGCACCGCAGAATGCCTCGGAGGCGAAGGTTTCTTTGACGTCACGGCGGCGTTGGAAGTGCCCGATGATACCCTGTTCAACGACATCATGGCCGGTGGGCTGATTAGCTGCGGGCTCACCGATGAAGACCAGGCGATCTGTTGGGGCGATCCCCAGGTTGAAGGGATGTCGTTCCCGAGCCTGCTCGAGCCTGTGCAATGAACATATAGGCTACTCGCCATTCTCAGCCACATCCAACGCATCACGCAGCGGACACTCCGCCAGGTCGTCGCCGGCTCGATAGCACTGCAGTAGTGCTCTGGAGCGGGCGGCGAGTTTGCGGCGGACCTCTCGGCGGCGGCCTTTGACGCGGGGGATACGCATCTGGTCGTAGGCCGTGGTCTGATGGCGCATCCAGGCGATGACGGCCGCCGAGGCCCGCTCTTCGATGGGGATTCGCTTGGTGCGAGCCACGGTCTTGCTGCCGACGGGTGTGGCGTGTTCGGTGACCGCCCGGGCCAGAGCGATAGCGAGCTCTTCGTAGCGCTCGTGGAAGTCGAGAAAGTCGAGGACCGACTGGTTGAAGTCCTCTACATATTCCTGGTGCTTCTTTTCCTTTCGCTTGAGCGCTGCGGCCCGCTTTTTCTTATAGGCCGGCGTCTCCCGTTCGGCTTCGAGCTTTTTGGTCTCCTTGGCGATGATCTCAGCCGGCGCCCAGACCCCGTGGGAGAAGGTCTTTCGCCCCTTTTTCTGCTGCACCGTCCAGGTGGGACCGGCCTTTTTGACGCGTTTGGTCAGGGTGGCGTCGCCCGGCTTTAAGAGCTCCCAGCCCTCGGGAGGTTTGGCCTTGGTGCCGTCGGCGAGCTCCACCATATCGTA
>SKNI01000392.1 GCA_007120615.1 Myxococcales bacterium
CGTTGGAGGGCTTTTGTGAGGAGTTGTGGCGCCGGTTGAAGGAATAGCGCGCCATGAGTCCAAAGAAAGACTGGAATCATTGGGTGGAAAAGACGCTTCAGACGCGACGCGATGCAGGGCTTTTGCGGACGCTGGAATCTGTAAAGCCCAGCTCTGCGGTGCATGTGGAAGTAGATGGACGACGGGTGGTACTTTTTTCGTCCAACGATTATCTGGGGTTTTCCGAGGATGAACGGGTGATTCGTGGGGTCCAAGAGACGGTAGAGAAGTATGGGCTTGGTCCCAGAAGTTCTCCGTTGATTTGCGGACATACGTCGCTGCATCAAGAGTTGGAAGAGCGACTCGCCGGCTGGAAAAGAACGGAGAGCGCTCTGCTCTTTCCCACGGGGTTTTCGGCCAATCTGGCGGTGATCAGTGCGGTGGCCAACTCCGATACGACGATTTTCTCCGACGAGCTAAATCACGCCTCGATCATCGATGGTTGTACCCTGGCCCGACGAAGCGGGGCGAGACTGAAGGTGTATCCCCACCGGGACGCGTCGGCTCTGGAGAAGATGCTTCGAGTCTGCGAGACGAAGCGAGCGCTGGTGGTGACCGACTCCGTATTTAGCATGGACGGAGATCTGGCGCCGTTGGTGGAGCTCTCTGAGATCTGCGAGGAGCATGGCGCGCTTTTTATGATCGATGAAGCCCACGGAAGTTTTGTCTTCGGCAAGCACGGCAGGGGGTTGGCCGCAGCACTCAGCATAGGCGATAAGGTCGACATTCACATCGGAACGTTGAGCAAAGGAGCCGGAAATCACGGTGGTTTTGTGGCGACCACCACAGCAATTAAAACCCTGCTCTTGAATCTTGGCAGATCCTATATCTACTCCACGGCAGCGCCGCTCAGTGTAATCGGTGGCATTCTGGCAGCTCTCGATGTGGTGGAATCCGATGAGGAGCCACGGCAAAGATTGTGGAGCCGAGTCGAACAATTAGGAGATGGGCTTGGTGTGAAGCTGAAGAGCCCCATCGTGCCGATTGTTATCGGTGGCGAAGCTGAGACGATGAAAGCAGCCAGAAACCTTCGAGAGTCGGGAATCGGGGTGACGGCGATTCGTCCGCCCACAGTTCCCGATGGCACGTCGCGGCTTCGCGTGACCCTCTCGGCCGCTCACAGCTCCGAGGATGTAGACCGGCTCCTTGATGCAATAGATGGGCTCTCAAAGTGGTGCGATTTTACGGTCAAAAATAAGGGGTTGTGAGAGGGTGAAGGTTAATGAAGTCAATGGCTTATGGGGGTGTCTGGCACCGTTTTTTGGGGCGCCGGTTTTTTTGGGGGGAGGGGGAAAAATACGTGGAAGGCGGTGCCCACGCCGGGGGTGCTCTCGACGGTAATATGGCCGCGCGCTCGACGGACGTTGATGCTGACCTGAGCGAGTCCGCGGCCGGAGTCAGCGCTGAGTTCGTGGGTGGTGTAGAATGGCTCGAAGATGTGGGAGATGGTCTCCGGCTCCATTCCTTCGCCGGTGTCTCGAATGGTGAGGACCACATAGGTGCCCGGGGTGATGGTGCCCAATTTGGAGGGAGAGGCATCTTCAAGGGTTCTCTCCTCGACCCCGATGGTGATGAAGCCTCCGTTTCGCACCGCATATCGAGCGTTGGCGACCAGGTTAAAGAGGATCTCCTGCAGGCGGTCGGGCTCAAGCTGGACCGGTGTTGAGGGATCAAGTTGGTAGCGCAGGGGCACCGTTTTTCCCGCGATCTGCTGAAGGGTGGCGGCCAATTCTTCGATGAATTGATCCAATTTCACAGGCTCGCAGGGGGCGGCGTTGGAGGAGGTCAGGCGGGTGATCTGGTCGATGAGCGAAGAGCCTCGTTCAATAGCCGCAAAAATGTTTTGGAGGGGGCGGGTATGAGAAGTGCCGCTATCCTGATCCATCTGGATGAGCTTGGCCTGTGTATCAATCAGGGAGAGCAGATTTCGAAAGTCGTGAGATACGGCGCTGGCGACTCGTTCCAGAGAGCTCATCTTTTCTTCGAACTTCTGCTGTGCCTGACTGGCCTTCTGGTGGGTGATGTCCTTGATGATGGCGGCGAAGACCGCCTGTTGTTCAAAATCGACGATGATGCCGGTTACCTGGCCCCAGATGATGGCGCCATCTTTTCGGATATACCGGCGCTCCATTTGAAGAAGAGTGTGTTCGATATCGGTACCCTTCGTGACGAGTTTATGGTCCCGGGCGATATCTTCGGGGTGAGTGAACTCGTGGGTCGACATACCCCGGAGGTCGTCCTCGGAGTACCCCAACATTTTTTGAAAGGCTGGGTTTGCCCGCAGAATCGTTCCATCGAGGGTAAAAAAGGCAACCCCCATGGGAGCATTTTCAAAGGTGTTTCGGAGGTACGACTCGTTTACGGCCATTGAGTTCCTCAGAAAATTAAAGACAACACTCAACTAAGTAAAAGCAAAAATTTTGTTGCATCGCTCCTCAGAACCGAGCCCCTCATTATGATGAAAGCTCGCCTATAATACTTCTGAAGCGGAGCAAAGAGAAGCTTCGATTATAAACCGCATTATAAATTTATCTGGCGGGCTCACTGCATCAGAGCTGTCCGCCGGGGTTTGACAGTTAGGGCGTTGCCCCACTATTCTCGTCGTTTCACGTTGTTCCCTGGACATTCTACCACCCGGAGTAGTTGATGAGTGACCCCTCTCAGAAGGTCTCTTCGAATTTTTCGGATTATAAACCCCCTCTGGGCCGCAGCGCAGCGTTGCAGGAGGCCAATCGATGCCTCAATTGCTACGACGCTCCCTGCATCAAGAATTGCCCGACGGGGATCGACATCCCCGGGTTTATCAAAAAGATCGCCTCCGATAACCTTCGGGGCTCGGCGCGGGTGATTCTGGAGGCCAATATACTGGGCGCGTCCTGTGCCAGGGTATGTCCTACCGAGGAGTTATGTGAGGGAGCCTGCGTGCTGCACGACCTTCACGAAGACCCCATCGATATCGGACGACTGCAGCGCTATGCCACGGATCCGGTGGTCTTTGGCGACAATGCCAGGCCGCTATTGGAAGCGGGGCCGTCCAATGGAAAGCGGGTCGCTCTGGTAGGCGCCGGTCCGGCCAGTCTGGGGTGTGCTGCGGAGTTAGCGCAGCTCGGCTATGAGACGGTTTGCTTCGAAAAAGAATCGATCCCCGGCGGATTGAATACGGTGGGAATCGCCGACTATAAGATGACCTACGAGACGGCCAAAAAAGAAATCGAGTGGGTTCAGCAGTTGGGCGTGGAGATTCGCTGTGATCAGGAGGTCGGAAAGGACGTCACCGTCGAAGAGCTCTACGAGGAGTTTGACGCTGTATTTTTGGGAATCGGGCTCGGTGGAATTGATCCGATTGGCTTTGAAGGAGAGGAACTCGAGGGAGTTCGAGATTCGCTTGATTTCATTGCCGAGTTAAAGACTCGCCCCAAGTCAGAAGTAGCGCTGGTGGGAAAGAAAGTGGCTGTGATCGGAGGCGGAAATACGGCCATCGATGCGGTCACCCAGGCTTCTCGGTTGGGCGCAGATCGAGTCTATATGGTCTATCGACGGGGCCCGGAGGCGATGGGCGCCTACAAGCATGAGCAGGAATTGGCCCGAAAAGACGGCGGTATTTTCGTCTACTACTCACAGCCCGTAAAGGTTCTGGGCGAGGATGGTAAGGTCAAAGGCTTAAGACTTGTACGAACGGAGAGCAAGAACGGACGCCTCGAATACCTCGACGGGTCCGAATACGACCTGGAAGTGGATTATGTATTGCGAGCCACGGGCCAGTCCAAACTGGTCTCGGTGCTGGAGAAATTCGACGGGTTGGAGTTCGACGAGAAAGGGCGCGTAATTGCAGACGTAGACGGTCGCACGACCTTGAAAAAGGTGTGGACCGGCGGCGATTGCGTCAGCGGCGGAAAAGAAGTGGTCAACGCCGTGGCCGAGGGAAAACGAGCGGCACAGAGCATTCACCAAGTATTACAAGGAGCGCGTTGATGGCAGATCTAAGTTGCAATATCGCGGGGATCAAATCTCCGAATCCTTTCTGGTTAGCCTCCGCGCCACCGACGAATACGGGCGATCAGGTCATGCGAGCGTTTGACGCCGGCTGGGGCGGGGCGGTGTGGAAGACGCTGGGTCAGCCCATCGTCAATGTCTGGTCGCGCTATGGAGCGGTGGACATCAACGGCGTGAAGATGATGGGGTTAAATAATATCGAGCTCATCACGGACCGGCCCCTGGATGTTAACTTTCGAGAGATTCGAGAGGTGAAAGATAAATATCCCGATCACGCCGTCATCGTCAGCCTGATGGTGGAGTCCGACCGGCAGGCCTGGCACGATATCGTCAAGCGGGCAGAAGACGCCGGGGCCGACGGGCTGGAGTTAAACTTCGGTTGTCCTCACGGGATGAGTGAGCGGGGCATGGGATCGGCTGTGGGTCAGGTGCCCGAATATACCCGGCAGATCACCGAATGGGTCAAAGAAGTGGCCACGGTTCCGGTGCTCGTGAAACTTACGCCCAATATCTCCGATATTCGCTACGCCGCGCGGGCTGCCAAAGAGGGCGGGGCCGACGGGGTGAGTTTGATCAATACGATCAACAGCGTAATCGGTCTCGATATCGATACTCTGGCGCCGAATCCGGTGGTCAACGGCAAGAGTTCTCACGGCGGCTATTGCGGGCCGGCGGTCAAGCCCATCGCGTTGAATATGGTCTCT
This sequence comes from Myxococcales bacterium, assembly GCA_007120615.1. Taxonomy (GTDB): domain Bacteria; phylum Myxococcota_A; class Bradymonadia; order Bradymonadales; family Bradymonadaceae; genus SKNI01. The sequence goes on from SKNI01000392.1 coordinate 4,737, forward strand.
CAGATCGGCACCGATCCGGCCACGGTGGGTCTTCCCATCAGCGGAATCGGCGGCGTCTCCACCTGGCAGGATGCGGTGGAGTTTATCGCCCTTGGCTCGACC
>SKNI01000160.1 GCA_007120615.1 Myxococcales bacterium
AAGCGCTTTTCGCTTGATGCGAACGGGGACGTCCGCGCTCCGTGAAGGCGTCTTCTATTGAGCAAAATTTAGCTTTGAGCGTAGGATTGCTGAGAGGTGGCCGGTTTTCTATCTTCCGCCGCGTCGCCCTGCTCCGCACCTTTGAACCCGAGAACGTCTGCCGATGCTACCGGTCATTAAATTATCCTGGGCCCTGCTGGTGGGGATCTTGCTCATCATGTTGGGCAACGGGTTGCAGACCAGCCTGTTGGGGCTGCGGGCGTCGATCGAGGGATTTCCCACGGCGGCGACCGGTATCATTATGTCGGCCTTTTATGTGGGCTTTCTGGCCGGGTCGTATTTGACGCCGGGGGTGGTCAAGAGAGTGGGCTATATCCGGGTATTTGCGGCCTGGTCGTCGATGGCGTCGGCGGCGATTTTATTGCACGGACTCTTCATCGATCCCTGGTTCTGGACGGGGATGCGTTTTGTCACCGGGTTTTGCTACGCCGGACTCTATGTGGTGGCCGAGAGTTGGCTCAATGAGCGGGTGGAGAATCGAAGCCGGGGGCAGTTATTGTCGGTGTATATGGTGGTTCAATACCTGGGCCTTGCGGGAGGGCAGCTGCTTTTGAACCTGGGCAGCCCGGCGGAGTTGGTGCTCTTTGTATTGACGTCGGTGTTGATCTCACTTGCGCTGGTGCCGATTTCTCTGACCGCCACTGAGGGAAGCGGGGCTCAGGCTCAGGAGCATCTGGGGTTGCGAGCGCTCTTTACACTTGCTCCGCTGGGGGTGGCCACCTGCGCCGGGGCCGGGCTCGCCACGGGAGCGCTACTGGGGATGGGGGCGGTCTTTGCCGAGCAGGTAGATCTTTCGGTGGGGCAGATCTCGATCTTTATGACGATGATGATCCTGGGTGCTGTACTGCTTCAATTTCCCATCGGACGTCTCTCCGATTTTCGGGATCGACGGCGGGTGATCATCGGGGTTCATATCATTGCAATGGGAGCTGTTGGACTGGCGTTTATGGCGTTGGATATGGGCTCCGGGTGGACCCTGGCTTTGATCTTTGCCGTCGGCGGAACGAGCATGCCCCTCTACGCCCTGGGGGGGGCCTATACCAACGACCAGCTTCGGCCGGCGCAGATGGTGGCGGCCTCGAGCAGCCTGGTGTTGGTCTTTGGTCTCGGCGCAAGTCTCGGGCCCGTGGGCATTGCCGCTGCGATGTCGCTATTGGGGCCGGGCGGTTTTTATCTGGGCATCGGCGCGATTCATGTCGTGCTTTTTGTGCTGACCATTCTTCGCCGGCCCGACGGGCGCGACGGTTCAAAGGAGGAGGCCCCGGCCCCGGTGGTGCGAGGGGGAACGGGGGCCGTGCTGAAGCGAATTTCTTGACTCAGCTTCCACATCCGTCATTACTTAAGCAGGGTTCCCGGTGCACGACGGTGGGGGCCCGGGTCATAAGTCTTGGATGTTTTTGGATGGATTGAAGTATGAGTGAGAGCATGCCGGCGGTTTCAACGAGTGCGTCAGACGGAGCGGTGACCGATGCCGGTCCCAAAAAGTTTGGCACCTTCGCCGGGGTCTATGTTCCCACCCTTCTGACCATCCTGGGCGTGATCATGTACCTGCGCCAGGGGTGGGTCATCGGCAACGCCGGACTCCTGGGTGGTACGCTTATTGTGCTTTTGGCGTTTGGAATCACGGCCGCCACCGGCCTGGCGATGTCGTCGATCACCACCAATATCCGCATCGGCGCCGGTGGCGCCTACTCGATCATCAGTCAGTCCCTGGGCCTGGAGGTTGGCGGAAGCGTGGGCATTCCGCTTTATCTGGCGCAGGCGCTTGCGATAACGCTGTATATCTTTGGCTTTCGCGAAGGTTGGCTCTTTGTCTTTCCCGATCACCCGGCGTTGTTGATCGACCTTCTTATCTTCGCAGTGATCTTCGGGGTGGCCTATAAGAGCGCCGCCTTCGCGTTTCGAATTCAATACGTAATTCTGGGGATCATTATATTGTCGCTGCTCTCCATCGCCGGGGCGGCGGCCACCGGTTCGATGCAATATGGGCTCGGCGAGCTTGAGTTGTGGGGGACCTTCCCGGGGACTCCGGAGGGGGGATTTGATGGGACTTCCTTCTGGATCGTATTTGCGGTCTTCTTTCCGGCGGCTACGGGAATCATGGCCGGAGCCAATATGTCCGGGGACCTGGAAAACCCCCGAATGAGCATCCCCATCGGGACGATGGGGGCGATCGTGACGTCGCTTATCATCTACGTTCTGGTGGGCATCTGGCTGGCGGCCTCTGCCACTCCTGAGGAACTGGCCAGCAATTATACGATCATGATCGATCTGGCCTTCTGGGGGCCCGCGGTGCTGGCGGGGCTATTGGGGGCGACCTTCTCATCGGCGCTGGCGTCGATGGTGGGGGCGCCGAGAATTTTGCAGGCTCTCGGCGATCATAATGTATTGCCCCAGGGCAAATGGCTCTCGGTTCGCAGCGCCGACGGGGAGCCGAGAAACGCGATGTATATCACGGCAGCCATCGTATTTCTGGGCTTGATGCTGCGCGATCTCAACGCCATCGCTCCGTTGATCACGATGTTCTTTTTGATCACCTATATGATGATCAACGTGGTCGTTTTCTTTGAGCAGACTCTGGGTCTGGTCAGCTTTCGGCCTCTCTTTCGGATTCCCCGGGTGGTCTCTTTTCTGGGTATGGTGGGCTGTCTCTTTGCCATGTTCATCGTCAACCCGGCCTTTAGTCTGATCGCGCTTACGCTGGTGTTGGGAGCCTACGTCTTTATGGCCCGGCGAACGCTGAATGCGCCCTTTGGAGACGTGCGAAGTGGAATGTTCGTCTCTATCGCCGAGTGGGCGGCCAAGAGGGTCTGGGATCTTCCCACCATGCAGGAGCGGGCCTGGAAGCCGAACCTGATGGTCGCTGTTCGGACCACCGAGGATCTGCGGGGGGCGTTTCTCTTTATCCAGGATCTGGTCTATCCCCGGGGGTCCGTAAAACTGGTGGGAGTACACCCGGCAAACGGCTCCAAAAAGATCGATGAGACCCTGGATTCGCTGGCCAATGATTTTCGTGCGCGCGGGGTCTTTGCCAACTGGATCGCCATCGAATCCGATGACTTCAATCAGGGATTGGTCGCCGGAATTCAGACCGCTCGAGGAGCCTTTCCGCGGCCCAATACGGTCTTTTTGCAGATGCCCGAAGAGATCGTTGAGAAGCTCAATTACTCCCAGATCGTCGACAAGGCCGCCGAGGAAGGTCTGGCCAGTTTACTCTATGCTCCTCATCCCAAGGCCGGCCTCGGTCGCCGTCAATTCGTCAATATCTGGGTTCGGGACCGCACCCCGGATTGGGGCATCTCCATGGATATTGGAAACCTGGATCTATCGCTTTTGCTGGGCTATAAATTGCGCCAGAATTGGAACGCCAGTCTCCGATTCATCATGGTCGTAGAGGACGAAGCCCAACACCAAAACGCCCGGGACTTCGTCGAGGAGTTGCTCACTCTGGCCAGGATTCCCACCACCGAGATCATCATCGCCGGCGGGACGTTTTCCGAATTTCTCACCGAGGCGCCCCAGGGGGATCTCAATATCTTCGGGATGCTCTCGGAGCCCAACCTGGAGTTCATCCGCCAGGTTCGCGATAAGACCAAGGCCAGTTGTATTTTCGTCCGAGATTCCGGCAATGAGAGCGCCCTGGCCTGAATCTATGGCGAGTAAACGTCACGGATTCTGCCCGGTATATTCGTCGATGACCTCGCCGTTATTGTTGAGCACTACCGCCTCGTGACGGTCGTTGTGGATGGTCACCACGATCCCGTGACGCTGGGAGGCGAATTGGTCGATAAACCAGGCGTCTTTGTTGTCTCCGGAGCGGGTCGGTACACCCCAGGCCCCGTCGCCGATATAGACGATGCCGTCCTCGTGGACCTCTCCGGCCAGGATCGGGTGGGTCCGCTTGTAGGTATGCTCGTGATTCTCAAAGGCTACCTTAACGCCGTGGGCCTCAAATAAGGGCACCCAATGCTCGCGGACGGCGACGTGGATGGAGCCCTCAAAATTTCGATGCGATGGGTAGGCGGCGACGTGATATATCGGAAAGATATGGGTGACGCCTCGTTGGCTGCGCTCGATGAGTTCGGCCTCCAGCCACTCGGTCTGAGCGCCCTCTACAGGACCGGTGTGGTTGGTGTCCAATAAGACGAAGCTCATATAATCGCCAAAATCCAGGGTTCCGTAGCCCGGATGCCCGGGAAAGGCGAAGAGCTCATAATAAAAGGGCGCCGCGATCGCTCGCCATTCATCGGTGGGCTCATAGTCGTCGTAATTGGTATAATACCCTTCGGTGACCTCGTGATTTCCGATGCCCACAATGATGGGAACCACCCGACCGTCGTCGTCGATGAGGGTGTTCATATTGGCCTCAAACCACCACTCCCAGCGCTCGGGGATGAAGCCGTTGGCATAGGCCAGGTCTCCGCCCCAGGCCAGAAAGTCGAGGTCATAGTCCATGACCACCCGGTTCATCTCCTCTAAGAATTGGGGGATCGCCTGGACGTCTCCGCCGGTGGCAAAGACCACGGGGTTCTCATCCAGATCTGCGGGCATGGTCCGAAATTTATAGACTCGCCCGAATTCTCCGACCTGAAACGAATAGGTCGTCGCCGGCTCCAGGTCGGTCAATTCCAGGCGATGGACGGTGCGCTCACTCAGAGGTTTTTGGAGAGAGATCGCCTCCAACTCGGCCTCCCAGAACTCGGCGCCTTCTTCTTTAAAGCAGACCGTGGAGCGGCCCTCAGCGTCGGGCTCGGTATGC
>SKNI01000329.1 GCA_007120615.1 Myxococcales bacterium
CATCGAATAATAGACGTTAAACCACAAACCGAACCATTTTTTAACTCTGCGTCTCGGCGATTCTCTGCGTCTCTGCGATTGCCCTTGCCCTTCTCTCGCTTCTCTCTTCTCCCTCCAGGCATCGAAGATGAACCGGATACAAGACTGGCTCCAGCAACTCCTCGATTACTCCGCTTTTGAGATCGGGATCGTTCGATGGTCGGCGGTGTTATTGATTATTTTGCTCACCGTTCTGGTGATCCAGACCATCAAACGGGTTTTGATCTCGGTGATGAAGCGGTGGGCCAAAAACGAGCGTTTTCGGTGGATCAAATATGTGAAGGGCCTGGTCAAGAAGACGACGATCTTTTTGTCGGTGGCCATCGGTCTGTTCTGGGGCATCACGCTGCTGGACGTAGACGAGCGGTTTTTGACGGGGGCGTACACCTTCATTCGGGTGATGGTGATCTTGCAGATGGGGGTGTGGGGCAGCGCCGTCACCGGGGTGGTGGCCGACGGCTATAAGATCGTGATCGATGACGACAACGCTCAGGTCACGGCGCTCTCGGCGATCACTTTTGTGGTGCGGGTCGTGATCTGGGCGGTGGTTTTGATGATGATCCTCGACAATCTGGGGTTCGACATCACGGCGATGGTGGCAAGCCTCGGGATTGGCGGGATCGCCGTGGCTCTGGCGGCGCAGAATATCCTGGGAGATCTCTTTGCCTTCTTCTCGATCATCATCGATCAGCCCTTTGTGAAGGGTGACTTCATCATCGTGGGAAATGATCTGGGGTCGATTGAGCATATCGGCATCAAATCCACCCGGGTTCGCAGTCTGGGTGGGGAGCAGTTAATCTTCGCCAATAAGGATCTGCTCAACAGCCGGATTCGAAACTTCAAGCGTATGGAGCAACGGCGGATCGTCTTTGAGTTTGGGCTGGTCTACGATACCAGCGCGGAGCATGTAAAGCTGGTCCCCGAGCTTGTGGAGTCCTATATCAAGGCGCTCGATACGACCCGCTTTGACCGGGCTCATTTTAAGGAGTTCGGGGAGTCAGCGTTGAATTTTGAGGTGGTCTACTGGGTCCTCAGTGCCGACTTTACGGTCTATATGGATACTCACCAGGCGATCATCTTCGAGATGCTCCAGGAGTTTCGAGAGCGGGGCATCCAATTCGCTTATCCGACCCGGACGGTGCATATGGTGGAGCAGGGGACAACCCCAAGAACCGACCACGTTCCAGCACGCCAACCGACAAATGTGTGAATCCTTAAATAGAAAGGTGCTACAGGCCCGGGCCTAACAAATAGCCTTCTCCCCCTCTTCAGGCCACCAGATCCAGACCATCAGCCCCATGCCCAGAACATTGGCGGTGGCAAAGAACCAGAAGAGCAGCGGTGGCCAGATGGCGGAGAGCAGACTGGCAGCGAAAAAGGTGACGCCAGCCAGGGCGACCCGCTTGTCGACGGTAACCGCCAGGATGATGGCCACCGTGCCGTAGGTGAGCATCTCCATGGTCATGGTCGAGAGGATCGGAAGCTCCATCTTCCAGCCCAAAAAACGACCCAGGGTGGTGCATCCAAAGGTAGCCAGGATCGCCAGGATTAGCCGGCGGTTGACTTCGTTGGCAAAGAAATGATTTCGCCCCAGATACGTGGCCAGGGCCACGACCGTGGTGAGACTGACGATATGATACATCATCCGGGGATAGGAGAGTACGAAGTAGGATTTCTCGATCGCAAAGGCCAGGCTGAAGGAGGATACGCCCCAGATGATCCCCATGACGCTGGCGAAGAGAGTCCGAGAGTGGCGGCCCACTTCCAGATCGACGTCGTGTCGAATCTGCTGGAGCTCTTCGTAATGCTCCTGTCGGGCGTCGAGTTTCTCGGCGAGTTCGTCGAGGCGCTGTTGAAATTCAGGGTTGGGTCGGGGGAAGTCGGCGATAAGAAGGGAGGCGGCTTTGTGGGCTTCCCGGTTCAATTCACGGTCGGTGACCCCCTCTAAGACGAGTTGTAAGCCGTCGCGAGCCGAGGCGTTAGAAGGGCTGATCTCCAGGGATTGCTCATAGGCAAATCGGCACTCGCCGAAGGTCTTATAAAGGGCGCGCTCCTCGATGGGGTGGCCGCTTCTCTCGAGGTCGAGAAGGTCGACGACCTCGGCCCGGCGGTCGTCGCCCTGTCTGGCGAGGCGTCGGGCTTCGCGGTTTCGGCGGTATTGATGGAGAGCGTCGCGAAAGGCCCAGGCGCTCTCAAAGCGGTCTTCCGGGTCGCGGGCCATGGCCTTTTTGCAGATGGCGGCCAGTTCGGGAGGAACGGACTCATCGAAGGTGGGTTCGGGGCAGTCGTGGGCGTTCATCATCACCGCGAAGAGGGTCTTTCCCGAATAGGGAGGCTCTCCGGTGAGAGCTTCAAAGAGGATCGCGCCCAGAAGAAAGATGTCGGTGTGGGTGCCCAGCTCTTCGCCGTAGCCTTTGACCATCTCGGGAGCCATATAGGCGGGGGTGCCGGTGGGCTGGGTGACCTCTTTTGCCAGAGCCAGGCGGCCGGTGGGATCATCATCGATGGAAACGGCGATGCCCCAGTCCAATACGTAGACCTCGCCGAATTCACCGAGCATGACGTTTTCGGGCTTGAGATCGCGGTGAATCACCCCCTGGCGATGGGCGAATTGGATGGCGTTACAGACCTGAGTGAGCACTTCAACGTGCAGCGACAGGGGGTCTTCGGCGTCGAATGCCTCGGGAGCGGCGCCGGGATCTTCGATGATCTCCAGCCAGGAGGTCCCGGAGATCTTTTTCATCACGATCACCGGCTCCCCGTCGTCATTTCGGCCCAGGGTGTAAACGGGCACGATATTGGGGTGTTCCAGCAAACCGGTGGTCCAGCCCTCTCGAAGGAGGATGAGCGTGGCGCTCAGGGAAGGGGACTCGCCGCGGACCCTTTTGACGGCCACATCCCGGCCCAGAGAGAGCTGTTCGGCGAGTTCTACAAGACCCATTCCGCCCTCGCCGAGAGTCCCCTTGATTCGAAGCTCGGGCATGGTGTCGGCGTCGCCCTTGCGAAGGAGACGGGGGAGCCGCTGGACCAATTCTTCGGTGGAGGTGTTGAGGGGGCGAACCCCCGAGCGCATGGTTACGGTGCGCACCTCTTCAACGGGATGATCTTCGATGCCCAGGGTTTTCCACACCAGGGTTAAGGCTTCGGCTGCTTCACTCATCGGCTTCTTTGATGCTGGAAATAAAAAACCCCCGCCGAGTTCCCGGCGGGGGTTTTATCGACTCCACTCAGATTAGGAGAAGTCGGGGCATTTTTCACGCAGCGCGGTGCAGGCTTCGATCTCGGGGAGACCTTCGCCGAGGCTCTGGAGGTTTTCCATGGCCGCTTCAACTTTCTCTATGCCTTCTTCGGTGACAAGTTCGGCGCAGGTGTTGCCGGAGAGACTCTTGAGGCTTCCGAATCCCCACTCCAACATTCCCTGGATGCACTGATCGACTTCGGCGATGGTCGCCGAGCACTCCGCCCGGTCATCGGCGTCGGGACAGATCTCATCGGTGGAGTCCTGCTCATCCAATTCTTCAGCCATACATTCGTCGAAGGTGGTCTGACAGACTTCGGCTCGGGCTTCATCGTCTTCCACACCGGCGAACATCGACGACATCACACCACCGAGAAGGCAGCCCGCTTTTTGGAGTTCTTCGTCTTCTTGAGAGGCGTCAAACGCTCCCTTAAGGTGACCACAGAATGCGTCGCTCTGCTCGTCGGTCAGAGCGCTGAGCTCGGTGGCGCTGTCGATTCCGGCGATTTCCGAGCTGCCACGGTCGCAGGCGACGGCTGCCAGCGAGATCAAAAAGACGGATAATATGATCGTGATTTTTCGAGACATGAGGCGTTCTCCATAACAGGGTGAGTTATCGCGACGTAGGAAATATTCCGTAAGGTCGCGAATATAATTCGTTCGTTCGTTTGGAACAGCGCGGCAGCATGGCGCACTATTTACGGGAAAGCAAGGCAATGGGGCGAAGTCGTTGTAACGATTCTTTTCGAAGGCTTAGGAATCACCTTCCTCCGGGGAGGTAGTAAATCCGGCGCCTTCGCGAATGCGCTTGATGCCTTCAGTGGCTTTAAAGGACCAGTGTTGGGGGAGATATCGGCGGACCATAAGGACCGAGCAGGGGGCCTGGTCGGCGATGACGTCAGGGATGGCGCCGAAGAGAACGTTACGCATATTCCATTCTCTGGAGGCTCCGATGATCACCTCCGTAGATTTGTTCACTTCCTCGATGGTGGCGCGAACTCGTTTAACGCTCTTTTGTCCATCCACCTGTCCCCGGGCGGCTTCCAGGGAGGTCTGAAGGGGAATGCGAACGATGTGAAGTCCGATGACCTGACCGAGTTCGTCTTTGCCCTGAGCGATGAGAGTTCCCATCTTCAATAAGGATCGTTCGTGGGCGGGATTGGCCATGGCGACGACCAGTTTTCGAGCGGAGTAGGGCTCGATGGGGCGTTTGGCGACCATAGGCGCTGCTTTTTGATCACTCTTGGGGCCCACTTCCATGGTGGGGGCGTAAAAGAAGGCGCCCAATCCCATCGACCGCCAGCGCTCCTTGAGGTTGGGGAGGCTGTCGACGATATCGACGTTTGCCCGAGCCACTGCGAAATACCAGCCCAGGCTGAAGACGATCAGGCCGACCACAGCCATGGCCGGCAGAAACCCCGAATAATAGATGATCGCCAGGCAGGCTCCGGCGGCAAAAAGCTGCACGAAGGGGTAGCCCGGCGCTCGGTAGGCCGGTCGATACCAGGGGGGATCGGCGGCCCGTAAGATGATGCAACC
>SKNI01000116.1 GCA_007120615.1 Myxococcales bacterium
GATGAGCGACGTCTATCCCGAAGCCTATGCTGAACAGATTGCCCTTAATCTGCTCGGCACCGTGCTGGAGTCGGGCTACTAATTCGACACCTTTCGAGCCTCAAGACCCCGGCCCACATCAATGGTTCGGGGTCTTAAGGGCTTCCCTCCCCGCATCCCCCACACCGCCCAACTACCCGGAGCGCAGGGACGGGCGCCTTGACCAGCAACTTCGCGATACGACAATGCTCCCCCTGAGCATGTTGCTACAGGGCTCCCACTTCTCGAATTCTTGATGCCACGCTTCAATTTTCTGTGGATCATAACTAGATTTCCACCCTCCACTATCGACCGTTCCTGGGTCACAATCTGCTAGCGACCTGAGAAAGTTCAGTCATTACGGGCCTCAAACGCATTTAACCTGTATCAAAAGCGGTCCAGACACCCCCTCTGGCACGGCTCTTGCTATACCCGTAACCATGCAGACGATGGTGATACTCATAACCAAATGGAAGGCGAACCGATGAAATTGAAAGTAATGGCGGTAGCGAGCGCGATGTGCATGAGCGTAGCTGGACTGGGATGCGTCCCGAACGGCGGTGGCGGCGGCGGTGGCGGTGGAGGAGGAACTGGCCAGACCGGACCCACTATGGATAACTTCTCCTCCGATCAAGAATTCGACGAATATATGGCCGACCTACTCGCCGACCAGCCCGAACCCGGCGGTGGTGGCGGCGACGACTTCGCCGAGGACGGTGACGCCAGCGCCGGTGACGCTCCCAGCGCTCCGCCTGAAAACGACGAGATCACCAATAACCAGGAAGAGGGCGTCGACGAAGGCGGAATCGTCAAAAATGTCGGCGACTACCTGGTCGTCCTTCGACAGGGCGCACTCTACAGCGTCGACGTATCGGAATCGGGAGAAACCGCGCAGGCCGACTCCATCCGCGTCGCCCCCGTCGATGAACTCAACCAGAGCGTCTGGTACGACGAGATGCTGGTCCGAGGAAATCAGATCTACGTCATCGGCTATCGCTACATCGCCAACGTCCTCGGCGATAACGACGATGAATATCTAAACTGGATCTTCGGGGCCACCGAGGTGACCTCCTTCTCACTCTCCGACGATGGCGAGTTTAGCCGCGGCGAGAGCACCTTTATCGAGTCCAACGACTATTATAGCGGATCCAATTACGCGAGCCGCCTGGTCGACGGCAAAATCGTCTTTTATATGCCCTACTACGCCTTCGTTCGAGACGGCGATCAGACCCTTCCCCGAATCCCACGTCTGCTCACCCATCACGAAGACCAGACCTTTCGATCGCAGGCGCCCCTCTTTAGCCCCACCGACGTCGTTCGCCCCAATACGCCTCCCGAACATCCGACCTTCCACACCGTCGTTCAATGCGAGCTGCCCGATGACTTAAGCATCGACTGCGGAGCGACCAGCCTTCTGGCGGAATTCTCCCGCGAGTTCTATGTCTCCCGTGATCTGGTCTATCTGTGGACGCCGGGATTCGTCTTCGCTCTCTCTCAGCAAGACGGCAGCGCCCAGGTCCACGCCGCTCACGGCTCTCCGAGCAATCAATTCTCCTTTCGCGAGAAGGACAAAACCCTCTACGTCGGCGTCACTCGTTATGTAGAAGCCGACAATGGAGAAGACGAAGACGGAGAAGACGGAGAAGACGGAGTCGGAACCGAACCGGTCGAGATCGATGGCGACGATGATGGATTCGTCGGAGATGGGGATTGGGGCGGAGGCGGATCCTCCAATATGGTCCTCGAGCTTCTGGCCCTTCCACTCAGAGACTTCGACGCCGTCGGTGAACAAGAACTAGACGACAAGATCCAGCATATCGCCGACATCAACGGCTACGGCTGGAACGACCCCAACCGCCACGTCGGAGAGTGGTACCTCTACGGCGACGGCCAGGATCTTCTGGCACATCGCCTCGATGGAAACACAACCGAGACCTTTTCCCTCGACGGTCGAATCTCTCGCATCGAATCCACCCCTGGAATCGGCGCGCTCGTCGTATCCAACGACGGCGCCGACCTTGTCCTGGACAGCCTGCTCCTCGGCGACGACGCCGAGTTGACCGCCGGCACAACCCTGGAAGGAATGCGCGAGGGCGAGAGCCGAAGCCACGGCTTCTTCTTCCGGCCCGACGCCGACGGCGGCCTCTTCGGGCTTCCCGTACTCAACACTGGCTCCGGCGGCGGATGGTGGGGATCGGGCATCTCCAACGTGGCCTTCTTCCGAGCCGACACCTCCGGCGCGGTCGACTTTCGCGGAACCGTCTCCTCCTCCGATGAGGCCGGCGGCGTCTGCGAAACCTCCTGCGTCGACTGGTACGGAAATACCCGTCCCATCTTCCTCCGAGACCGAATCTACGCCCTGATGGGCAGCGAAGTGGCCGAGGTCGACGTCGCAGAAGAGGTCACTCCCGTAGGCGACTCCGTAATTCTCACTCGCGACTGAGTCGCTCAGCCTAAGGCGGACTTTACCTCATCGAGGGTCGGGCCACACTCCACAGCGTGGTCCGACCCTCCGAGCAATTCGGCCAACTGCTCAGGCACTTCCACTTCTTTTCCGATCAGCGGCTCCACCACAGTCTCGAACTTCGCCGGATGGGCCGTAGCGACCACCACCCAATGCGAACTCTCAAGGCGCTCTCTCACCGCCACCCCGCAGGCCGTATGAGGGTCCCAGACCTGCCCCCACTTTTCGTTACCCTCGCGAATCGCCTCTTCGATCGCAGCGTCATCGACCTGATGGGCGCTAATCTTCTCTCGAATCCGACCCACATCGGGCCATAAAAACCGCAGCCGCTCCATATTCGACGGGTCCCCAACGTCCATGGCATTGGCCAGCGTCCCCACCGTATCAAACCCCTTATATTCGCCGGACTGGAGATAGTGGACCACCGGTTGATTGGCATTGACCGCCAGCACCACGTCTCCGATGGGAACCCCGCACTCTCGCGCATAAAGGCAGGCCAACGCATTACCGAGATTCCCCGAAGGAATCACAAAATTCGGCGAAACCCCATGGCGCTCTCGATACCAGAGGGTGCTGGCCGCATAATAGGTCATCTGCGGCAACAACCTGCCGATATTGATGCTATTGGCCGACGTGAGCATCATCTGATTTCGCCATTCTTCGTCGGCGAACGCCTCTTTAACGATCCGCTGGCAGTCATCAAAGACACCGCGCACTCGAAGCGTTCGGACATTTCCCTCCCAGCAGGTCAACTGCGCTTCCTGGCGCGGCGAGACCTTGCCCTTGGGGTAGAGAATCACGACGTCCACGTTGGGCTTGCCGTGAAACGCAGCGGCCACGGCACTTCCCGTGTCTCCCGATGTAGCCACCAATACAGTGCGAGAGCGCTGCGCTCCTTTATTGAGCCGCGACATACAAGACGCCAGAAAGCCGGCTCCCACGTCTTTAAAGGCCGCCGTCGGTCCGTGAAAGAGCTCCAGCACCGAGGTGTCCCGGCCGACATCGACCAGTGGCACCTCAAAACCGAAGGTCTCCTCACAGATCTCTTCGAGCGAGGCATGGAGAGGGTCGCCCTCAAAAAAAGGCTCCAGAAGATGCCTGGCGATCTCCGTGATTCCGCTCCCTTTCGGGATGTCCTCCACGTTGAAACTCGGAAAGACTTCCGGGACGTAGAGGCCACCGTCGGGAGCCAGTCCGTCGAGAAGCGCCCTCGAGAGTTCCACCCTAAAATTTCGATCGCGAGTGCTAATAAAGTGCATTCTTACTTCCTGTCCACAAGATAGGCCCCGCGCTGGTTCACGGGAGCCGTCCACCCTCGAGCTCCGACGCCTTCATCGGCAAACGCCTGAATCATCGCCTCTTCCACCTTTCGACCATCCTCTTCTCCGTCACACCAGGCAAAAACGCTGGGTCCGGAGCCCGAAATCGAGCATCCCAGCGCCCCGGCGCTCAACGCTTCCGAGCGCACCTGTGAAAACCCTTTGATCAGCGGCGCGCGATGGGGCTCGATGAGAATATCCTTCAGCGATGCGCCAATGAGCTCCAGATCTCCTCGATAACAACCGGCGATAAAGCCGGATAGGTTCGTGGTCTGGCCCACGATGGTCGGGAGGTCAAACGCTTCGGGAATCAGCTCCCGAGCCTCCCGGGTATCCACCCGAATCTCGGGCTTTACCAGGACGCAGCAGATCGACGAAGGCACAGGAACCTGAATCACCTCCATCGGCACCAGCGAACGAATCAGCGTCAGTCCTCCCAGAAGACAGGGCGCCACGTTATCGCCATGGGCGGCGCCGCTGGCCACGGCCTCTCCGGCCAGGGCGTACCCAAAGAGTTCACTCGCTGTGAACTCCCGATCGATGAGCGCTGCAGCCGCCACCACAGCGGCCACCGCCGACGCCGCCGAGCCGCCCATGCCTGAGCCAAGGTCGATTCCCTTCTCGATATCGACACGAAAGCCAAAAGAGAGCTCGAAATCTTCGATGATCTTCAACAGACCGACGGTGGCCGTATTCTTGGAAGCCTCCCGAGGAAGCTCGTCGACCACGCCGCTTATCTCTCCTATCTCCACGGTGGGATCGTCGATTCGGCGGACCGTGACCCGGTCGCCGACGGAATCTGTGGCAAAGCCCAAGATATCAAAGCCCACCGCGGCGTTGCCCACAGTGGCCGGCCCAAACGCAGTCGCTCGCTCACGTCTCGTCATCGCGTCGCTCCCACATAAGCCGCAAGTCGAAGGAGATCTGCAAAGATACCGCCCGCCGTGACCTCGGGACCGGCGCCGGGGCCCTGAACGATCAGGGGATTGTCGTTATA
>SKNI01000483.1 GCA_007120615.1 Myxococcales bacterium
AACTCGCCCGGGCAAATTTTCAACGCCTGGGACACGCTCCTGGCCTGGCCCGGATACGCTTTTTAGACGAATCGATCTACGGCGGTGAACTCTCCCGGGTTGCCACTGAGGAAGACTTTGAACTTTCCCAACAGGGAGAGGCGATCGAGGCGATTCGAAGTGGCCAGTCTCATCAACTGATCCCTTCCCAGGCGATCGAATTCTCCGACGCTGACCACCATTTGGCTCTCATCGCGGCGTTGTTGATCAATGGCCGCGAGCAGGAGATATTGAGCACCGCTTCCGTTGATCTTTTGCCTCCCTCGTTGTGCCGCCCTCCTCTCAGCGATGAGGAAGTGGTCCGAGAGGAATACGAAGACGGCCCTCCGATCTTTGACTCCCTCTCCCGGTGACCGGTACCCATGGACGAGGCCCTCTCCAGCTCTGATTCTCAGCGCTCGCTGAATCGCATGGCCGGAGATCGCTATCAACTCCTGTCGGAACTCGGGCAGGGAGGAATGGCGACGGTCTACAAGGCTCAAGACCACCAGCTAAAGCGGGTGGTGGCCATCAAGATCCTGCACCATCACCTGATCCGAAAGCGAGAACATTACCAGCGCTTTCAACGTGAAGCCGAGACGATCGCCCGCCTCGGTCATCCCGGAATCACAGAGATATTTGATTTTATCGAGGACCCCGGAGAATTCCTGGCCATCGTCATGGAATGCGTCGTCGGCACATCACTCGACGAATTCCTCGATGAACAGGGACCGGTCTCTCCGGAGATGGCGGCACTTCTCATCATTCCCATCGCCGAAGCCCTCGGTCACGCTCATCAAAATGGGATCATCCACCGGGACCTCAAACCGGCCAATATTCTACTCGACTATCGATCAGGCGCTCCCAGACTCACGGACTTCGGAATCGCCCATATCACCGATGAGCACACGCTTACGGCGACCGGTGTAGTGCTGGGAAGCCCCGCTTTTATGGCTCCTCAGACCGTTAGAAGCCAGCCCGCCTCGGAGTCCAGCGACATCTACTCGCTCGGGGCAATTCTCTACTATATGGTCACCGGCCGGACTCCATTTGACGGCAATTCGGCTCCCGAGTTGATGAGAAATATAGCCCGGGGCCACGTCGAGCGGGCAGACTTTCGTCGAGAAACGGTGGGGAGAGAGTTCTCCGATATTCTCCAGAAGCTGCTGGATTCCGAAACTCCCCACCACCCCTCAACCGCCTCCGAGTTGGTCGCGGTCCTCCAAAAATTTATTGAGCCAACCCTGGGAGAGTGGCGACCGGATATCAAAGAGAGTCTGGTGGATTTCGAAAGCTCTCGCAGACAGGCAGAAAACCGGGTTCAGACTGGCCTGCGAAAGCGGGCTGAAGAGGCGATCGAACTAAAGCAACGACACGAAGCTCTACGAAATCTCGAACGGCTTCTGGCTCTGGACCCGAGTGATCGAGAAACTTCGAAATTATTGGATCAACTCCATCGTAGCACTGCAAGACGACGCTGGTTTGCGGCCTCTGCGGTGATCATATTCATCCTGTCGGTGGCCGCACTCCTCTCGCTTCAGGTCTTTTCTGCGGAGGAAATTCACCGCGATCAGGGGCTTCTCGAAGATGCGTTAGTTGATGGTCCTCAGGAGTCTGGGCCCCCAGAAATTCGCCATCAGGAGGAAACCGCGGTACAAGAAGCCCGGCAACTCGCTGAGTTTACGGCGGCGGTTGCAAAATCGACCAGCGAGCGTGAACCCCTTATTTACGGCGCTCAGCCGAAGGTTGAAACAAACGCTGAAACAACCCCCGGAATTGTCGCTGAAACATCAGCCGAAACACCTGCAACGCCCGATCCGTCAGTCCTCCCTCCCTCCTCTGAAGAGCAAGCAAGTGATGTAGTCGAAGAAGCAATGACGATACGTCTGCGTCTGATCCCGGCTGCTGCGACACTCTTTATTGATGGAGAGCAATATACTGCCATGGAAGCTGCGCGAGGGGTGGAGTTGTCGTACGGGCAATATCGAATAGAGGCGCGGGGCTCCTGTTGTGAGACCCATTATCAGACTCTGCAGGTCGACGAAGAGACCGACTCCTCTCAATCGGTTGTTCTGAATTGGAAGGACGGCTACATTCGACTGGTCACGGATCGAGCGGCGCTGGTCTGGATGGACGATGACAGCAGCCCGAGCACCGTCTCCGAAGGTGAGGATACCCTTTTGCCAGTCTCCTTTGGGGGTGCGGATACCGATCCCAACGAAAGAGAAATCAGCCTGCGAATCGCCGACCGTCAGGATCTGCAGAGAGTTCGCCATCGAGTTGTTCGTGTCCGCCCGGCACAGGAAGTCCCCGTCGCAGTGACCCTTGATGAAAATTAGACCCACATTTTCGGGGCCACTGATCGCGGTGATGCTCGCCGTTATACTTTCGACCATCCCATCGGGGCAGGTCTACGGTGAGATGGTTGCCCCGGGGCAAGATGCTCCAATGGAAGAAGATGACCTGGCTGCCATCGAGGACGCCCAGCGAGCCCTCGCCAACGCCGACTTCGATGCCCTGATTCCCCTTCTGTACGGGATCGTGGAAAAAGAGAGCGCCCCGGCGGGCGCTCATATCCTCTATGCGCTGGGACTTCTCTTTGAAGCCCAGGACGAAAGCGGCCCGGCCGATGAGATGAGGGCTCGCGCCGACGTGCACATCGAACATGCGCTGCGCATAGAGCCCCAACTTCAATTGGACCCCTACCTCTATCCGGCGGAGTTTCTTCGTCGGGTTGAGGAGATTCAATCGAGACGACATCGAGAAGGTGAGTCTGCCGATGGGGAAGAATTGGTCTCCATCGACAGCGACGGTCACTTTTATTTTGAGCGCTATGTGGAGACCCGTTCGCGTTGGCCCCTGTTTTTACCCTTTGGCGCGGGTCAATTCTATAAAGGCGAACCCTTCGGAGGCATCACCTTTGCCACGGTACAGACCGCCGGGCTGGGCCTCAATATCGTCGGATATTGGGTGGTCGAGGGGCTGCGCGGGGAGAGCGGACAGATTCCGACGTCCGATTTCGACACCGCTCGTCGCTGGCGTCGGGCTCAAATCGGTGGTCTCCTTCTCTTCTTTGGCGGTTGGATCCTCGGCGCAGTCGAGGCAAATTGGGATTTTGAGCCCCACAGCGTTCGAATTCGCACTCTCGACGGTCCGCCCGAAGAGCTTCAGCCCTCCTCGAGCGCCGTTGGCTTCGAGCGCTCCCTTCAACTACAGTGGAGCCTGCGCTTCTGAACTAACCTGGTGAAAGATGGCAATTTTGCAGTCCCTCTCGGAAAGCGATAACGGCAACCGTTGGCCTCTCCAACGGCGAATTACCTCCGTGGGTCGAGCCTCCGACAACGATATTGAGATCGCCTGTGATGTCCTCGAAGATCACCACGCCACCGTTGTGCTGGAAGGTCCCTATTTTGTGGTGCGACCGGTGGACAGAAGCTCTTCGGTTACGGTCAACGACAAAAAGGTGCGCCGTAAAAAAGTCCTCGAAGATGGGGATATTATCGGCCTCGCCGATTATTGCCTGCGCTTTAGCCTGACCTCCTCACCTGAGTCTCGCTTGGGGGGCGACCACGGTTTCGAACCCGATGACCAGAGGCGCCTCCATGGACTGCGGAGTATGCATCGGCTCTCTTTGCAGCTGCTCACAACTCAGGACCTGGGCGAACTCCTGGAGGATATGCTCGATTCTGTCATTGAATTGAGCGGCGCCGACCGGGGATTTCTCGTCCTCATGGAAGGAGAAGAGTTCTCCATCCACGTGGCCCGCAACGTCGATGCTGAAAGCCTCAGCGGTGATGGAAAATATCTCTCCGACTCCGTCGTGCAACGGGTCATCGATACCGGCGAGCCACTCATCATCTCCGATGCCCGAAGTGACGATGAGTTTCGGGACGCCCGCTCGGTCATCGATCTCCAATTATGCAGCGTCCTCTGCGTTCCGCTCTTGGATCGGGGCCAGTTATTGGGCGTGGTATACGTGGGCAATGACCAAATCTCAGACCTCTTTGACGAGGTCCATCTGGAATTGCTCGAGATCTTCGCCTCCCAACTGGCCCTGCTCATCGCCAACGCGATCTTGGTCAATGATATTCGGGAGGACAACCGCCAACTCCAGGCCCGGCTTCGAAAGCGTCGCTTCGGGTCTTTGATCGGCGCCAGCAGCGCCATGGAGCCCGTATTTCACACCGTGGAGCGCGTCGCTCCGACCAATATTACGGTCCTGATCACAGGAGAGACCGGAACGGGCAAAGAATTGGTCGCCCGCGAGGTTCACCGCCACAGCCCCCGAGCATCGGGCCCCTTCGTCACCCTGAACTGCGGGGCCATTCCCGAGAACCTTCTGGAGAGCGAGTTATTCGGACATGAGAAAGGTGCGTTTACCGGAGCCACCGAGCAACGAGACGGCCAATTTCATATGGCCCATAAGGGAACGATCTTTCTCGATGAAATCGGTGAGATGCCATTGCAGTTGCAGGTAAAATTATTGCGAGTCTTGCAGGAAAGAAAGATCACCCGGGTGGGTTCGAATCGGTCTCAGGCAGTGGACATTCGTATCGTGGCCGCCACCAACCGAGATCTGGAGCAGCGAATCGCTGACGGAGCGTTTCGCGAAGACCTCTATTTTCGTCTGAACGTCGTCGAGATCAGCATCCCTCCCCTGAGAGACCGCGGCGAAGATATCGTTCTCATCGCCCGCTTCCTCATCGAGCAAATCTGTGATGAGTTGAATCTCTCCACCAAACGTCTCGACGCCGGTGCCATTCGAGCGATGCGCAAATA
>SKNI01000653.1 GCA_007120615.1 Myxococcales bacterium
CCACGGTGCCCTGTCCTACCTCGCTCTCGATGGTCAGGGAGCCGCCGAGACGCTCCAGGATATCGCGGGAGATAAAGAGCCCAAGACCCGTGCCTTCACCGCTGGGCTTGGTGGTGTAAAAAGGCTCAAAGATCCGCTCCAGACGTTTCGGCGGGATTCCGCATCCCGTATCGTGAATCTCCACAATGGCCTTGCTGTCGTGCGTCCGAGTGACGATGCGGATTTCGTTATCTCGCGGCCGGTCTGGTTCGATGGCCTGAATCGCGTTGAGCAACAAGTTAAGCACCACCTGGTTGACTCGAGGCGTATTGGTGCACACCGGCCCGCACTCCTGCAACTCCAATACCAGTTGGGCCCTCGCCATTAGATCAGAGCGGGCCCAGCGCAGGGCGCCATGAACGGCATCTCGCAGGTCGATAATATCCTTGTGCTCCGAAGTGTCTCGGCCCACGTTTTTGAGATCTTTTGTGATCTCAGCGGCCCGCTCCACCCCCTCTCGGCAGGCGGTGATGGCAGCCAGGAGATCTTCGGTATCTTCCGGCTCGATCAGGTCTTTGTGGGCGGCGAGGAAGTCCCGGAGCTCTTCATCAACATAGATAAGGTTGCCCTGGGCGTAGGTGATGGGGTTGTTGATCTCATGGGAGATCCCGGCGGCCAGGGTGCCGGTTGTGATCAGGCGGTCCATATCCATGGCACGAGCCATGATCTCGTTTCGAAAACTGACATCTCGCATCAGGCTGACGCATACCTTCTGACCCATAAAGTCGGCTTCGATAGAGCTGGCTTCGACCTGCACCAGATGGCCGTCTTTCGCCTTCAAGGCGACCGTTTCCGGTGAGCTGCTTCTGGTCATGGATCGGATGTCTTTATCACCATTTAACGACTGTACCTGAAGGGAACTCACGCTGATATCGCGTAGATCTTCTCCTGCTTCCCAGCCCAATAACGAGGCCAGGGCATCGTTGGCGAAGAGGGTCTCGTCATCGCGGAAGATCAAGATCGCTTCAGGAGAATTTTCCACCAGAGTCCGAAAGCTCTCCTCCGACTTTTGCAGAGCTCTGTAGCTCTCGCTCAGACTCTTCCCCTGAGCCATGAGCTCGTCCATAAAGTCCTGGCTCGAGAGAGCGGCATCGAGCATCCGGCGGCCCCGGGCGATGAGGCTCAAGGACGGGGGGTATTTTATGGTATAGATCATCCCATTGGGAATGGGTTGGGACCGGACGTGAGCCTCTTTCATGCCCATCGTGGTAGGTCCCACCCGCAACGTCGCACCACTTATCTCAAAAAATTGGGGAGACTCCTCCACGTGGGCTGGTAACCGAGATGTGATTCGGATCTCTCGCGCCGAAAGCTCTTCTACCTCCCGGGTCAGCAAGGGAAACATCAGCGGTGCGAAGCAATGATTGGCCATCCAATAATAGAGTTTCGGACTGCAGAAGAGTCCCCCGATCTTGATAAAGCTCTTGAAGGGCCTCTGGGTGACGAATACCGTGGCGGTCTCGTCTGCCAGATCGGCATCGATGGCGGCATCGAGTCGCTTCAGATAGCAGGCAAAGTCACTCCAGGGGACTCGTCGGTAGACGGAGCCGAGGCAGTCCTCGTAGGTAAAAGAGAGCCCTTCGACCAGTTCTTCTTCCGGTATATCGTGCTTTTCGGCAATGAGGATTGGCAGTTCCATCGCCCGGCCGATGATATAGTCGCTCATCTCTTCTGCCTGGAGGCTAACTTTCGTTACATCTGCAAGAACCCTTCGTGATGAAAGTAGCGAACCTGCCTTGGGACGTCCATTATTATAACATTTCGATGACTTGGAGATTCCTGCGTTCCAAATTACTCTCCGTGTCCGACCGTCGAGGTAGGTTGCATCAATGTGGGAAGGCTCTCTATCTTGTGGGGCTGTCGGCTTTGAGGCAATATCGGTCTTTGCAATGTGGGTCTGCATTTTTGCAGATTGTTCAGGCAGCGGACTTTACCTGGAAGAGAAATGAACTGGGATGACCTGCGGTTTTTTCTGGCGGTGTATCGAAATTCAACATTCGTAGCCGCCGGGCGTGAGCTTGGAGTAAACTCCACGACGGTGTCCCGTCGACTGGAGCGTCTGGAAGGGGATCTTGGGACGACGCTCTTTCGGCGCACTCCCGAGGGGCTCTCACCGACGGTTGGCGGGCAGCGCGTCTATGAGCAGACCCGGTTGATCGAGGGAGCGGTCGAGAAAATTAACACCTTCGCCGGAGGCAACGACGTTGCGTTGCGCGGTGCGGTCACGCTGTCTACGGTGCACACCTACACCAGTAACTTTCTGATGAAGCATCTCTGGGAATTTGCCAGCCTCTATCCCGAGATCGATGTTTTGGTGAAGAATAACGACTCCTTCGACAACCTCATCGAAGGCAGCGTCGATCTATTACTGCGCTTTCGAAGGCCCGAAGATGGGCCGGAGATCCCGGAGACCACGGACGCCGTCATCTTGCGGAGCCTGGGGGAGGTGGGAATCTCGGTCTACGCCAGTCGCTCCTATCTCGAGAAACGGGGAATGCCGAAGGATGCTTTCTCGGTGGAGGGCCACGACGTCATCATGCCCGGGGAAGATACTACCCATAATATCCCTGGCTATCCCTGGTGTAGAGAGGTTGAGCAGGCCGCCAAAGCTACCTTCTTTGTGGCAGATATGACTTCAGTGATCGCCGCAGCGACGTCCTCTTTTGGGCTGGCCTGTTTGCCCAATTTCATCGCTGCCGAGCATCCTTCGTTGGTGTCCATCGATGACCAGTTGGTGGATGTGCAGCAGACCTGGTTGCTGATGCGAACCGCGCAGCGCGAGGTGGCGCGTATTCGCGCTCTGCACGGTTTTCTGGTGGACCTTCATCAACGCTACGCTGAGGAGATCGCAGGAGAATGGACCTACGCCGAGAGCGGCGCTTTGACCTGAGAGAATCTCTCCACCGTCCCTGCAGCACCGTCGAGTACGACCTCTTCGCCGTCGTTGACGGTGGCGAGCAGTCCGGGCACGCCGACGACGGCGGGGATGCCGAGTTCTCGGGCAACCACAGCGGAGTGGGAGAGGGTGCTGCCACGCTCCACCAGGATGCCGGCGGCCGCCGGAAAAAGCGGCGCCCAGCCCGGGTCGGTGCGAAGGGTGGTCAGGATATGACCCTGCATGTCCAGGTTGTCGGCGGGGCTCATGACGACGCGAAGCGGGGCTTCGACCCGGCCCGGATAGCAGCCGGTGCCTTTGAGAATGGTGGCATCGGGGTCGACGAAGACCTCCGTTGTGGGGCCCTCAAAGCGGTTGCCGTGGTAGACGGGTCCGCGAGTTTTGAAGTGATGGGGCAGGTCTAACTCTTCGTATTCGGCGTATTCAGCGCGGCGGGCTTCGACGATGGGAGCGAGCTCTGCGGAGACGGCGCGGCCTTCGTGATAGGCCAGAAGTTCTCCGGTGGTCAGATAGAAAATATCGCGAGCGTCGTCGAGCTTTCCGGCTTCCTGCAGGCGGTCGCCGAGGGCTCGGTAGGCGTCTCGAAAGAGGCCGAACATTCGGGTCCTGGCGAGTCGCATATTTTCGCGATTTTTGACGGCCTGTCGGGCTTTGTTGAGGATCGTTTTGGAGCGAAGACTTCCCATAACGCCGAGGTTGTCGGCCAGAATTTTCTCGGCCTGACTGCGGAGTTTTCGCTCCCGGTCGGCCAGGTTATCGGGGTCCAGATCGGGACGGGCCAGGTAATTTCGAAGGACGTGAATCACAAAGCTGGCGTCTTCGCGAGCGGTGATGGTCTCGAGCTTCAACTCCCCGATGACCCGGTCGCCGTAGCGTTCGATATAGTCGTGGAGTCCGGCGGCAAAGTCGGGGAAGTCTCGGTCGATCCTTTCCAGGGCTTTCTCCGGCGGGGCTTGCTTGAGAACCTTGACCAGGGCGGAGTCTTCTTGAGCGTCTCTGGCCAGTCGCATCAAAACCCGAGTGGGCTCAACGGACTCGATGCCCTCTTCACCGCTGAGCAAATTATTGGCGACCTCTTCAGGGTTGTCGACCTCGGCGGAGGCCACCAATCGTCGCAGCCGGCCCATGGCCATCATCACGTAGAAATCGTTAATAATGGGAGTGGCCCAATTCTCGAGCATCTCGGTGCGCATCTGCTCCAGGGTGTCCATCAACTCCGAGAAGGTCGCCGACGAGAAGCTCGCCCGGTCGACTCGCTCGTAGGCGTCGTCGAAGTCACCCAGAAATCTGGGAACGGCTCGTGGCAGGGATCGAAAACCGATGAGCAGCCAGGTAAAAGCCACCAGAACTCCCGGCAGACGGCGAAGTTTCTGGCCCAATGTCAGGACCTGATCCTCTACAAAGTCGACGGGCACATCCAAGCCCATCATGGCTTCCATATCCTCTTTATTTCGGCCAAAGGAAGGCAGCAACAAAAGCCCGCGGTACCAGTTGTTGATATTATAATAGACCCGTCCCCGGACCAGTCCGATCATATTTCGGAGCATGTCGCGGTGGTCGTCGATGACCTCGTCGGAGATGCGAAGCGCCCGCATGGTCTGCTCGTAGACGCTGGCGTAGGCCTCCTGCGCAAAAGAGAAGGTCAGCGGAGTGGTGACGCCGCAGTAGCTCTCCTGAATATTACTATTATCAAAGGTGATCAGCGGGCCGTCGTCGTTGTCGGGGACGGGCAGGACTGTGATCGGTCGGGATTGCAGGATATAGAGCTTCCCGTCGGCGATGGTCCACTCGATATCCTGAGGCGCTCCAAAGGCGTCGGCGATGCCGCTCTCTACCACTAAGTTTGCTGCTCCAGCCAGGA
>SKNI01000043.1 GCA_007120615.1 Myxococcales bacterium
AATCGGGCCGGGGCTCAGGAGGTGCGACTGCCGGCGGTACAGCCCGCTGAGTTGTGGGAAGAGTCCGGTCGGTGGACGGAGTATGGTCCGGAGTTGTTGCGACTCCAGGACCGGAAAGGATCTGATTTCTGTGTGGGGCCCACCCACGAAGAAGTGGTCACCGATCTGGTTCGGGGAGATATCAAAAGCTATAAGCAACTGCCCATGAACCTCTACCAGATTCAGACCAAGTTTAGAGACGAGGTGCGCCCGCGCTTCGGATTGATGCGGGGGCGAGAGTTCGTGATGAAAGATGCTTATTCTTTCGATACCGATCTGGAGACGGCGCAGGCCAGCTACGACCAGATGTTTGAGGCCTACCATCGGATCTGTAAGCGTCTGGGGTTTGAATACCGAGCCGTAGAAGCGGACACCGGCAATATCGGAGGAAGCCGGTCCCACGAATTTCAGGTGCTCGCCGACACCGGTGAAGATGAGATCGTGAGTTGTCCGGAGTGTGGATACGCGGCCAATGTAGAGAAGGCCGAGATTCGAGTGGAGAGCATGGAGCGGTCCGGAGAGCTTCTGGAGATGTCCACCGTGGATACGCCCGAGGCGCGGACGATCTCGGAAGTCTCGGAGTTTCTGAAAGTCTCGAGCGAAGAAGTGGTCAAGACTCTGATCTATCGCGTTGGCGATGGAGATGCCACCAGCATGGTGGCCATTCTTCTTCGAGGAGATCACCAGGGGAATTCGCTGAAGATCAAAGACTTTCTGACTCGAGAGACCGATCTCGAGATCGGAGAGATGGAGCTCGCTACTGACGCTCAGATTGAAGCGGCTACGGGAGCTCCCGTGGGATTCGCCGGGCCTGTGGGATTGGATATGCCCATCTTCGCCGATCTGGCGGTGCAGGGGCTGGCCAATTTTGCGGTGGGAGCCAATAAAGAAGGGGCTCATCACGTCAACGTCAATCACCGACGGGATTTCGAAGTTCAGGCCTATGCCGATTTGCGAGAAGCCCGCGCCGGGGATCTCTGCGGAAAATGTGGCGGAACCTTTGAGAGTTATCGCGGCATCGAAGTGGGCCACGTCTTTTTGTTGGGTGATAAATATTCGAAGTCCATGGAGGCCTTTTATCTCGATGATAATGGCCGTCAGCAGCCGATGCAGATGGGTTGTTACGGAATCGGGGTTACCCGGATTCTGGCGGCCGTGGTGGAGCAAAATCACGACGACGATGGGATCATCTGGCCGATGGCGATCGCTCCCTACCAGGTACTTCTGACCGTGCTGCACACCGATAATGACGAGGTGATGGCGGCTACGGAGAAGATTTATAATGAGCTCTCCGAGGCGGGGATCGAGGTCCTGATGGACGACCGAGACGCCGGGATCGGGGCGAAATTTAAAGACGCCGACCTTCTGGGCATTCCGGTTCGGCTGACCCTGGGGGCTCGAGGGATCAAAAACGGAGAAGTGGAGTTTAAGATGCGTCAGGCCTCGGACCAGGAGAATCTGGCGATCGATGAGGTAGTAGATCGCGTCAAAAAAGAGGTCTTTGAAGCGCTCAAGGGGCAGCAATGAAGAAGATCGAAGACCTGGAAGCGGCCCGTCGAGCGGTTCGGGAGCAGGTGATCGTCGCTCTCGATGTGCCGACCATGGAAGAGGCGCTGGGGTTGATGGATCTGCTCCAGGGGCGGGCGCGATTTTTTAAGATCGGTCATCGACTCTTTACCCGATATGGCCCCCGAATCCTGGAGGCCTGTGAGGATCGGGACGTAGAGATTTTTCTGGACTTAAAATTATACGATATTCCCTCGGTCGTGGGAGACGCTTGTGCCCATATTTCCGGTCATGAATCCGTATTTATGACCACGGTCCACGCCAGCGGAGGCCCGGAGATGGTGGAGGCCGCCGTGGAAGGTGTTCGAAGAGGGCGAGGCAGTCGACCGGTACAGGTTATCGCGGTGACGGCTCTGACGAGCTTTTCGGAAAATGACCTTCCCCAGATCGGTGTGTCGATGAGGATGCAGGATTGGGCGGCTCGACTGGCAGATTCGGCCCTTGGTGCCGGAGCTGATGGTCTGGTTTCGTCGGCCCGAGAGGTCCCGAGCTTTCGGGAGAGTTACGGCGCCGATCCGATCCTTGTGACTCCGGGGATCCGGTTGAAGAATGTGGCGATCGCCGGAGATGATCAGCAGCGAATTGATACGCCAGGGCGGACTCTGGCGCTGGGAGCGTCGATGCTCGTGATGGGCCGACCCATC
This sequence comes from Myxococcales bacterium, assembly GCA_007120615.1. GTDB lineage: Bacteria > Myxococcota_A > Bradymonadia > Bradymonadales > Bradymonadaceae > SKNI01. The sequence continues at coordinate 2,250 of SKNI01000043.1, forward strand.
TATCAGGCCCCCGATCCGGTAGAGGTCATCGAAGTGATCGCCGAGTCGATCCTGGAAGAAAACTAAAAGGGAAGTCGTGTATATTTACGGAATTCACCCGGTGGAAGAAGTCCTTCGCCGGGCGCCGGAGTTAATCGAGCAGATCGTGGTCGCCGGTGGTCTCAAAGACGCTCAATTTGAAGAGATAAGGGAGCTCGTCAGGAAAGCCGGCGTAAAGGTCCAACGGGTCTCGGCCCGGGAGCTCGACGAGTGGAGTGACGGAGGAAATCACCAGCGGATCGCCGTTCGGGTCTCGGAGTTTCCCTATATGGAGCTGGCCGACGCCATCGACAAGACTGCCGAGAAGCAGGATGCCTGCATTCTGGCCCTGGCCCAGGTCCAGGATCCGGGAAACCTCGGCGCGATCCTGAGGACCGCGGCCGCTTTGAAGGTCGACGCGGTCATGATTCCCCGTCATCGATCGGCCCAGATCACCCCCGCGGTGATACGAGCATCGGCGGGGATGGCGTTTCGGGTTCCCCTTGTCCAAGTTACAAATTTGTCCAAAGCCCTTCAGGAGCTAAAAGAGGAGGGGTTCTGGGTGGTGGGAACGGTGGCCGAGGAGGGCCAAGATCTCTGGACGATGGACTGGGGATTAAAGGCGGCGGTGGTGATGGGAGGAGAGCATAAAGGGATGCGTCCCGGGGTGGAGAAGCAATGTGATTTCCGCCTCACCATTCCAGTAGATCCCGGTGTGGAGAGTTTGAATGTATCGGTGGCGGCGGCGATCACCCTCTATGATCGGATGCGGAATTTAAGCGGTTCCTGATCGTTGAATTGGTAGTAACCGGGAAGAATTTTGCCGATCCTGGGGTTTTGGATTCCGAATTCTATGTGCTTTTCGCTTGACACCACTTGCCGGTCCCTATATCTATCTGCCCCCTTGCTGGCGAGGCCCTGTTTTGGAAGAACAGGGTCAAAGTCAGGCACCGGATGCTGGCGTAGCTCAATTGGCAGAGCAACTGCCTTGTAAGCAGTAGGTTGCAGGTTCGAGTCCCGTCGCCAGCTCTTGAAGAGTTGATCGCGGTCAACGAACAGAAGGGACTACGGTTGACGCCGTGGTGACATATGAAGTAGGTACGCCTGACGGTGGGGTACCCGAGTGGCCAAAGGGATCAGACTGTAAATCTGACGGCTCAGCCTTCGGAGGTTCGAATCCTCCCCCCACCATCCGAGTTTCCGCACGAAGGTCGTGCGTTTGCGGGAGTAGCTCAACTGGTAGAGCATCAGCCTTCCAAGCTGAGGGTTGCGAGTTCGATCCTCGTCTCCCGCTTGTTACATAAGTGTCGGCGCAAAAGAAGGAACGGTCGACAGCAGATAATATGCCCTCATAGCTCAGTGGTAGAGCACTTCCATGGTAAGGAAGGGGTCATCGGTTCAAATCCGATTGAGGGCTCTACGGCGACTACGCTGGACGACGAAAGGCTTTTCCATTAGGAAAAGGGTCGTCCAGCGGAGAAAGCCGGTTGTGATCGTATGGAAGCGATCCCAGCGCTGCCCGTTCAAATCCCAAAAAGTGTCAAAACGTTAATTTGGCGAATACGCCAAAGGAGTTAGAGGATGGCTAAGGAGAAATTCGAACGAACTAAGCCCCACATCAACGTGGGAACGATCGGTCACGTTGACCATGGTAAAACCACGTTGACCGCTGCCATCACTCGTGTACTTAACGAGAAGATGGGCAAGGCGGGGATGGATTTCGAAGATATCGATAAAGCTCCGGAAGAACGGGAGCGTGGAATTACTATTTCGACCGCCCACGTCGAGTATGAGACGGAAAATCGTCACTACGCTCACGTGGATTGTCCGGGACACGCAGATTACGTCAAGAATATGATCACCGGTGCTGCGCAGATGGACGGCGCAATCCTGGTCGTATCTGCCGCCGACGGCCCCATGCCCCAGACCCGTGAGCATATCCTGCTCGCTCGTCAGGTCGGTGTGCCCGCCGTAGTGGTCTTTCTCAACAAAGCAGATATGGTCGACGATCCTGACCTTATCGAGCTGGTTGAGATGGAAGTGCGAGAATTGCTGGAGAAATATGAATTTCCCGGCGACGACGTACCTCTGGTGGTCGGCTCGGCGCTGCAAGCCCTGGAAGGCGAAAAGGGTGAGCTCGCTGACGAAGCGATTTTGAAGTTGATGGACGCCGTCGACAGCTACGTTCCGGAGCCGGAGCGTGAGACGGACAAGCCATTTTTGATGCCCATCGAGGATGTCTTCTCGATCTCCGGTCGTGGAACGGTCGTGACCGGTCGTATCGAACGTGGCGTGGTTCACCCCAGTGATGAGGTGGAAATCGTCGGCATGCAAGAGAAAGCCGAAAAGACCGTCGTCACCGGTGTGGAAATGTTCCGCAAGCTCCTCGATCAGGGGCAGGCTGGCGACAACGTCGGTTGCTTGATTCGAGGCATCAAAAAGGATGATGTCCAGCGTGGCCAGGTTCTGGCCAAGCCCGGAAGCGTCCAGCCTCATACCAAGTTCTCCGCCGAGGTCT
>SKNI01000711.1 GCA_007120615.1 Myxococcales bacterium
ATTTATTGATCGTGTACACGGAGGCGTGTTTTCTATGACAGGCCCCGAAGGCATCATTGATATAAAAATCAGCCAGCTCCGAGAGATCTCGGGCGAAGCCATCGTCGCCGGCCTTCTCGCCGGGATCAAAGCGCAGATTTTCAAGGAGCATGACCTGTCGATTGGGGCGCAGATCGGCGATGAGTTCGTCGATATCGGGTCCCACGATTCCGTCGGGGAAGACCACCTCCATATCGTAGAGCAAGGTGTCGGTGTCCAGTAATTTGGCCAGCGATACGGCCACGGGCTCCAGACTCAGCGCCGGATCCACCTGTCCCTTCGGTCGCCCAAGGTGGCTGCATAAGATCACCGTAGCGCCGGCCTCGATGGCGAAGTTGATCGTGGGCAGGGCAGCCCGAATTCGAGTCTCATCGCTCACCTCCCCATCATTGAGGGGGACGTTGAAGTCGACCCGTATCAGAACTCGCTTCTCGCTCAGGTCGAAATCGTCAATGAATTGAATGCCCGTGGTATCCATGGCCCGCTCCCGGTGTATCGTGGGGGTGAAAAAAAAGAAAAAGGAGCGCAGACGAGGATGTCTGCGCTCCAAAACGTTTAGCGTTTACTTGTTGGCCATCAACTTCACGGCGTCGACCATGCGGCTGGAGTAGCCCCATTCATTGTCGTACCAGGAGAGAACTTTGACGAAGTTGTCGCCCAGGCTCATCGTGGTGGGAGCGTCGACGATCGAAGAGTGGGGATTTCCCATATAGTCCGAAGAAACCAGGGGCTCTTCGCTATAGCCGAGGACTCCTTTCATGGGACCGTTGGCGGCCTCTTCAAAAGCCTTGTTGACGGTCTTGGCATCGGCAGGTTTGGTGAGATTCACCGTCAGGTCTACGCAGGAGACATTCGGAGTGGGCACTCGAATGGCCATGCCATCGAGCTTGCCCTTGAGTTCCGGCAAAACCCGGGTGACCGCAACGGCAGCGCCGGTGGAGGTGGGGATCATATTGACCGCCGCCGCCCGGGCTCGTCGAAAGTCCTTGGAGTGAGGAGCATCCAAGACGTTCTGGTCATTGGTGTAGCTGTGGACCGTAGTCATCAATCCGGTCTCAATACCAAAGCTGTCGTTTAAGACCTTGGCGATGGGAGCCAGGCAATTGGTGGTGCAACTGGCGACGTCGATGATCTCCATATCGGAGGTGTACTCGTTGTGGTTGACGCCCATGCACATCGACAGATCCAGGTTTTTGCCGGGAGCCGAGACCACTACTTTTTTGGCGCCGGCCTCCAGGTGCTTGGCGGCTTTATCGCGGTCCCGAAAGATTCCGGTGCTCTCCAGCACTACTTCTACGCCCAGATCTCCCCAGGGAAGCTCGGAGGGATCGCGCACCGAAAAGACCTTGATCTCGACGCCATCGACGGTCAACCCATTGTCGGTGACCTTGACGTCGCCGTCATATCGACCGTGAACGGAGTCGTATTTGAAGAGATTTGCCAACTGCTCGGGGCTGGTCAGATCGTTGACTGCCACCAGTTCCAGGTCGGGATCGTTGAGAGCAATTCGAGCGACACATCGACCGATACGTCCAAAGCCATTGATCGCGATTTTTGTTGTCATGGGTATCTCCTGCCTAATCTTTAGGATTGCGTTTTGCGAATATTACGTGGCCTATCTTCTCCACGATCACCGCTGAGAATGCAAGGGTGTCGCCGCAGATCCGAGAAGCTCATAACGGAAAGTGCACCCAAGATAAGGGCGAGTTGACCAGAGTCCAGTCGATCTTCGAACCCCGTTCCAGTAGGCCAACCCATCCAGTAGGCCAACCCATCCAGTAGGCCGCGACTCCTTATCTATTTGTACAGTTACACATTTGTGGGTCGGGCAATGGATGAGTGGCAGGTGATTGAGGTCGGACAATGGATGAGTGGTAGGTGATTGAGGTCGGGCAATGGATGAGTGGTAGGTGATTGAGGTCGGCCTATGTCGCGCGTATATAGCCAAGAGGCTCCAGTACGCCAATCCCGAGAACGTTGAGGACCAGCACGAGCCCCGTGATTTTCTGTTTTTCGATTCACCAGGGTTTACTGTACAAGGTGACGTACCATTTTTTTCAGGAAGGTAAGAGACATGGGACTGGCAATTGGAGTGGGTGTCTTGGCCGAAATGGCCGAGGACAAGCAGGGAGCCGACCGGATCCGTCGGGATGTCGACTTTATCAACACGCTTCTGGTCGAAAAGGGATTGCTCCCACATCAAGAACCGGAGTCTTTTGACGAGCCGCTCAATTCAAGAGCGTCATTGACGTCTTTTCCCTATTCCTGGCTTCATTATCTGCGTCGATTTGCCGCTCACGTGATGCGAGATCCCAGGTGGGTTCCTTATCCCATTGAGCCCGGCGAAGACCCGGCGGACGACGTGGTATTGCGTCAGATGTACCGCCAGATGAAGTCCCATCTTCTATGCCATTCGGACAGCGAAGGCTATTATTTCCCCGTGGATTTTGAGGACCTCTTTCTCGACCCATCCCATCGGATTCGAGGAGGCGTTCTGGGTTCTTCCCATCAACTGCGCAGAGAATTAATACTTCTCACCGATCCGCTGGAGATCGAGGTTGACGAAAATGGGGAGTTGTCCGAGGAGAAGGCGAAAATTGTCGCCCAGCAGCGGCCCTCAGGAGCTCCCTTTGCGGTGGAGCGGCTGGTCTGGCTGGCCCTCTTCGAGGCAGCCAGGCTGAGCATCGAGCATGAGACGGCGATCGTGTTCTATTGAGGTATTGGTTGAGCGGTAAGTAGTTATGCAAGGTGACGTTATGGTCTTAGATCTCGATCCGAAAATCATCGAACGGGCGCGTCAGGCGGCGGGGGATATCGCCGATGAGATGGACCAGTTCATTCGCCAGCGCACCACCCGGGCTGTGGAGCGGACGACGCTGCGGTTGATCGGCGTCGATGGGGTCAATCAGGAGGACGTTCCGTTGCCCAATGTAGTGGTCGATCAGGCCGAGGCGGCGGGACTACTCGACGAGGGGATTATGCGAGTCATGGCCCGGGCCATCGTGGAGACCGGCCGCGACCCTCAGACCATCGCCGAGGCCATCGCCGAGGGCGCGCTCGATCTAAAAGAGTTGCCCCTCATCGATGAGGCTCAAGTTCGGCAGGTTGGAGACGAGCAGGCCGAACGAGCCATGGAGTTGATCGAAAAGACTCGAAAAAAACGCGACGAACTCCTGGAGCGCCACGGCGACCGACAAGCCCCGCTGCACTACGTGATCGTGGCCACCGGCAATATCTACGAGGACGCCGTTCAGGCGCGCACCGCCGCCCGTCAGGGCGCTGATATCATCGCCGTGATTCGCTCCACGGGCCAGAGCTTATTGGACTTTGTACCTTACGGGCCCACCACCGAGGGCTTTGGAGGCACCTACGCCACCCAGGCCAACTTTCGCATCATTCGCGAAGCTCTCGATGAGGTCGGCGAGGAGTTGGGGCGCTATATCCGACTCTGCAATTATTGCAGCGGTCTGTGCATGCCCGAGATCGCCGCCATGGGCGCTCTGGAGCGCTTAGACGTCATGCTCAACGACGCCCTTTACGGGATCTTATTTCGCGATATCAATCCTCGACGAACCTTCATCGACCAATATTATAGCCGCATGATCAACGCCTCGGCCGGCGTCATCATCAACACCGGCGAGGATAATTATCTGACCACCGCCGACGCCATTGAAGCCGCTCATACGGTGACGGCGAGCCAATTTATCAACGAGCAATTCGCCAGCCGAAGCGGGCTTCCCCCGGAGCAAATGGGGCTGGGCCACGCCATGGAGATCAACCCCGACGTGGAAGACGGCTTTTTGCTCGAACTGGCCCAGGCTCAACTGGCCCGAGACCTCTTTCCCGACGCGCCGCTGAAATATATGCCTCCCACCAAATATATGACGGGAAATATCTTTCGCGGACATATCCAGGACGCCCTCTTTAACCTCATCGGGGCCTGGACCGGTCAGGGAATCCAACTTCTGGGGATGATGACCGAGGCCATGCACACTCCTCATATGGGTGATCGATACCTGGCATTGGAGAACGCTCAATACGTCATGAAGAACGCTCGCTCCCTGGGCTCAGAGATCGAGTTCAAAAAAGACGGCATCATCCAGACCCGCGCCCAAGACGTGTTGGCCGAGGCCTGCGATTTTCTGGAGGAGGTGCGCGAGAAAGGGATGTTCTCGTCGCTTTCTGACGGCCGTTTTGCCGACGTGGAGCGGCCTGTGGAGGGCGGCAAGGGCAAAGACGGGGTGTTTGAGCGTGGCGCCGATTATTTCAACCCGCTGGAGACAAGGCTCCGGGGGTCGCTCGGGCTGTTGGAATAGATTCCATTTAGATGCTTGAATCTACTTTTGTGACCGAGTAACTTCTATTTCTCGGTATTTTGAATATTCGAGAAGTGATTGGCGTCCAGACCGAGATGATAAAATTGGTACTCTTAAGAAGGGATGTATAATGCGAATGAAGAAACTGGCGGTTGTATTGGCGCTGGCGGCAGCCGTCGTATTGGCCCCCGTCTCATCGGCGTTTGGGCAATATTGGACGGATGGAGAAGAGGTAGTCTTCCTGTACACCTCGACCACATACGGAGCCACCACCACCGCGATTGTGGGCGGTGTCGTTCTCACCGTGATCCTTGTGATGGGGGCGAGCAGCGATATGGAAACTTATATGGAGCAGAACGCCGTGGCGATTCAGCACGACCTCTATCTGGGCGCCGGGGAGACCTCCCGAGACCTGG
>SKNI01000038.1 GCA_007120615.1 Myxococcales bacterium
CGCCCCGTAGCGACCTGGAATTGATCGTTGGCCACCGAGCGCTCCACAAAGTTATGACGCGTCGGTGGAGCGTGCCGCTCCCAGTTGAAGGGCACTGTAAATTGTCCGGCCCGAAGCTGAAGTCCGTCGGAGAAACGATAGGAGACCCAACCGTCGCGCAGCGATGCCTGTCTGGAAAGGTCGGGCATCAACCGAAAGCTCAGATCCCCGCCGAAGGCTTCCCCTCGAATATCCGGTTGAAGTCGCCGCAGAAAGAAGGAGCTATGCCCGGGTTCAAAGTCATCGAGCCCCATCTCATAGCGCAATTGAAATCGGCCGCCGAAGGTCATCGAGAGATCCCCGTCGGCGCTGCTGATGGTCAGGCGGTCGGAATTCTCCTCCTGCGCGACGACCGGAGTGGCGAGCCCAAGAGCGCAGACTGCGACGAGACATGCTGTCCAATGAGCGACGGATCCTCTGACTGCTGACGGCATCGGTACTCCAAAAAGGATTATGGGGCGCTTAAGTTGATAGATTCCAAAGGGTGTGCTGTCCAGCGGCAACTCGGCGCTCCATAGGATTGAAAACCGACCCGTCATCAACCAGCCGACCCCGAAAACCTGCCCGTCATCAACATGCCGACCCACAAATGTGTAAATCCTCAAATAGATAGGGGTTACAGGCCCGCAGCGCCTTTCTATTTGTACATTTACACATTTGTGGGTTGGCGTCCTGGAAAGTGGTCGGATTTCGGGGTTGGCGTCCTGAAAAGTGGTCGGTTTTTGGATTTGTGGATCTGAAGCCGCAGCGGAAATGTCGTGAATGGTGAAGGTTAAGGCGATGAAACGGTTGGTGATTTCAACTTTGTGTCCATCTTACGCCTGTAGCTTCGGCGATTACTTCAAAACCCATCCGGCAGAGAGTTGTAGTCATGGAACGGGAAGACAAAAGAGAAGAGATCATTCCAGTAGTTGAGGAAAAAGTTCGCATCGACCGGCGCGAGATCAAGACCGCCGATATTCGGGTTCGAAAGGTGGTGCGAGAAGTGGAAGAAGAGGTGGATGAGCCGGTGGTGGAGACCCGGATCGAAGTACAACGGGTTCCGATCAACCAGATTGTAGATGAGCCGCGAGCCACGCGTGAAGAGGGAGATACGACGATCATTTCGGTCTACGAAGAAGTGCTGCAGAAGCGGCTACTCCTTCGAGAAGAGGTTCATATTCGACGCCGAAAGGTTGAGTCCCGAAGCCAAAAGACGGTGGTCCTTCAAAAAGAAGAGGTCATCGTCGACAGAGAAGAGTTTCACGAGAGCGATAACGAGTTTTAAACACGACGAGGTAAGTCATGACGATGTTAGTCGTCGGTCTGTACGATCATTCGAAAGAAGCTCAAAACGTCATCGACCGCATCAAGGATGAGGAGGGAATTGGTCGTTCCGATATCGAACTCATCGAAGACAAAGAACAAAAGGAAGATCAAGGTTTCTTCAAGAGCCTCTTCGGCAGTGGGGGAGGAGAAGATCTGAGCTCCGAAGACCTACGCGAGATGGGGATCTCTCGGGACGATGCCTCGTTTTATGCCAAAGCCGTCCACGAGGGACGCTCCCTGGTCATCGTCCGTTGCGACAACAACGATGCCGAGAGAATTCGGTCGATCATGGCAGAGTTTAATCTCAGCGATTATGGCCGACCTCCGTCGGAGAAGACGACGCGAGGCGAAGAAACTCCCGGATCCATGCCCGGCGAAGCGTATCGAGGGCGAGAAGAGGCCTATCGAGGTCCCGAATATGCCGAGGAGGGCGAAGAGATTCGTCTCTCGCAGACCAGGGGGGCCGAAGGGCAAAAGCACGGGGAGAAGGAGACCTTTGAGGAGGTGGAAGAGGAAGTCCACATTGGGAAAGAAAAACTCGAAACCGGTGGGGTCCGGGTCAGGAGCGAGATCACCGAAGAGCCCGTAGAAGAAGAGCTGGAGCTCAAAGAAGAGCGCGTCGATGTGGAGCGAAGGCCTGTCGACCGAGCGGCCGGCCAGGAGCGAGATCTCTTTGAGGAAGAGGAACTCGAGTTCACCGAAACCCGTGAGGAGCCTCTGATCGATAAGGAGACCCGGGTCACCGAAGAGGTCGTGGTCGGAAAGGAGACCGACGAACACATCGAGAGGGTCGAGGAGACCGCTCGGGCCAAGCACGTCTCCGTAGAAGATCTCACCTCGAAGGATTCGGGACGCTTCGAGCAATTCGAGTCCGATTTCGAAAGCGACTATAATGAGCGCTTCGCCGATAGTGATGAAAATTACGAAAATTATTCCGTGGGATACCGCTACGGAATGGCCCTGGCCGAGCACGATGCGTATCGCGATCTGCGATGGGAGGAAGTCGAGCCCAAAGCCCGAGACAGCTGGAACGCCAGCGATCAGGGACATTGGAATGACTACGCCGACGCCGTGCGCTTTGGCTGGTTCCGAATCCGTGGAGAGGATGAGGAACGTCCCGCGCCCCGCGCCTGAATAAGCCCGCGTGCCTGATTGAACAGGTGCGACGGTCGCGAAAATCGTAGCGAATTTGCCCGGCAGCGCTTGTAGCGTTGCCGGGCTTTTTTTCGCCGCCTCGTCAAAACCCAAGACTTGCACTATGGTAGCCGCCGCAGTGATTTTCGGTTTTCTAAGGAGCCTAACGATGTTCAAACTCCGCGCTACCACGCCACCTGAATGGGCCACTTACGTGGCCGATCATCTCGATGAATTTTTACCCGATCATGCCGCTGCCGAACGCAAAGCATCGGCCAATGCGATGCATCTGGTGGTCCGGTATCCCGATAAATTAGATCTGGTGGACGCCATGATCGAGGTGGCCCGCGAGGAGTTGGAGCACTTTCATCAGGTCTTTCATCTGATGCGGGAGCGAAATATTGCCCTGACCCGCGATGAGCCCGACCCTTATGTGAACGCCCTCTTGGATCACTCCCGATCCAGCGGCTCCGACCGACTTCTGGATCGACTTCTGCTGGGCTCGATCATCGAATATCGGGGCTGCGAGAGGTTCGCCATGTTAGGGCGCGAACTGGCCGCCCGCCCCGGCGCCGAAGAGGCGGAGCTTGGAGAGTTTTATCGGGTCCTGGCTGCGAGCGAGGCCAAGCATCGCGGTGATTTCTACGAGCTCGCCCTTCAGTATATTGAGAAAGAAAAAGTGGAGCCCAGACTCGATGAATTTCTCGACGTCGAGGCCCGGGTGGTCGAAGAACTTCCCATCCGCGCGGCCCTTCATTAGATGCCATCTCATTAACCTGGTTTCCTCCATCTTCCAGGTATCCTTTTGTCGAAAGCCCGACGCACAATCGCTCGATATCTGAAGCGTCACGCCGTAGAGGTGCCGCCATGGGTTGATCTGCCGGCGCCGGCTCCGCAGCTTGGCGTCTGCGTGGTGATCCCGGCCTATGACGAGTTGGAGACCATCGAATCGGTGATCCGGTCATTGGACGTCGAAGAGCTGACCCCGGAGCAGGTGGAGATCCTGGTCTGCGTGAATAATACCGTCGATTCCCCGGCCAGCGCGCAACAGGCCAATCGAAACACCATCGAGCTGCTCCGTCGTCTCCAAAAAGAGGTGCCCTTTGCTCTTCATATCCTGGATCGAGCGACCGAAGGACGGGCCTTCGCCACAGACGCCGGCGGAGTAGGTCATGCCCGCCGACTTTTGATGGATCTGGCCACCGCCAGGCTCTTTGAGGTGGGTCGATTTGAGCGGGGACTCATCGCCTGCCTCGACGGTGATTCCCCGGCAGATTCGGGATATCTGGACGCCGTTTCTCGCGAGATGAACCGGGGTCCTGCCAGGTCCAGACCCCTGGCGGGAGTTTGTCGATATCGACATCCCATCCCCACCGAAGAAGTGCACGCCCGGGCGATCATCACCTATGAGAGTTGGATGCGCTATTTCGAGGCCGCCCTCCAGCTGGTGAAGACGCCTTACGCGTTTCAGTCCATCGGCTCCTGTATGGTGCTCACTGCCCGGGGCTATGCCCAGGCCGACGGGGTTCCGCCGAGAGAAGCCCTGAGCGATTTTTATATGCTCCAGAAAGTGGTCAAGACCGGCAGTTGGGGCTCGGTGACTCGACTCCGAAAGCCCCTGGTCCGACCCTCGGCCCGGCCCTCCACCAGAGTTCCCCGGGGCACGGGGCCTTCGGTTCGGGCCAGTATGGAGCGGGCCGAACGTCGCTTCGAGTGGGTCGAGCCTCCCCGGGCATTTCTGGAGCTGCGACGGTTTTTCGCCGCCCTGGAAGCGGGATTTGAAGATCCCGGGGCCCTGCGCCAGGCGGCCAGTCCCTTTCTGGAGGAGATCATCGAGCGTTGGAACGGATGGAGGGCCATCGATAGTCTGCGCGAAAATGCTCCCGATGCCCGACGGTTTCGGCGCCAATTCCACACCTATTTCGACAGCCTGAAGATCGTCAAATTTGCCAACCGCTCTCGAGAAAAATGGGGCGGAGTCTTTATCTTCGACGCCGTCGCCCAGTTGGAGGACGCCGGGGCGTTTGGCGGGGAACTCTCCTTTCGCTGTCCATCCGACGGCCAGCCCCCCGGATTGAGCGAGCGCATCGAGCTGTTGCAGGCCCTGCGGTCTTGCGATCATGGACCGTGAACCGTAGTGCAGCCCTTCGGTCTGCATCAGTTCCATCGCGATGGCACCAAATCGCAGTTATCTTATAAGGATTTATTGCATTTTCCCGACATTCGTGGCAAAGAAGAGACTTGGAAATTCGTCGGGCCTGGTAACTTCAATGGCATCCGGCTCCGAAAG
>SKNI01000440.1 GCA_007120615.1 Myxococcales bacterium
CAGCGCGTCTGGGACGACCTCCTGGCGCTCCATCACGAGGGTATCAGCCGTACTCTCAGCGGACTGGAAGAGCTTCAGGAGTTGGCCCAGCGGGCCCGAGACGGCGTCGAAGGTGCGGGGATCTTTCCCGAGGCAGCTCCCGAAGAGGCAGTTCCCGAAGAGGATGTCCCCGTTGAAGAAGATACAGGCCCCGAAGAGACAGGCCCCTCTGTACTGCCCGAAATCGAGACGGAAAAAGTAGGCCTCTCGGCCGGTTCCTCGTCGTCGAACCCATTTCTGCGAGGTCCATCGGAAGCCGAAATTGTGGATGCCCAGGATGCACCGTCTGATTCTGAAGAGTCGGGCCAGACCCAGCTCAGCCTGATCGACGAACCCGGTCCAACCTTGCCGATGATCGGCAATTCCACTGCCGAGGTGGATGATTCAGACGGTTCGGAAGAACCCGACGAGCACGTCGACCCCACGCCCGAGAAGCCTGAGGTCCCGGAGAACTCGGAGAACTCGGAACCAGACCACGAGCCGTCAGAAACGCTTCCCGAGACGGTGCTGGAAACCGCTCCAATGATCTCTCAGGAGACCGAAGAGTTCACCGAGGCCGCCGGCCCCGAAAGCACTCCGGTGGAAGCCGTCGAAACCGAAGTCGATTACGAAGCCGACGCGGCTTTCGAGGACGAAGTCGACTTTGATGTTGATATCTCTGAGACCGAAGAACCAGGGCCCGAGGAAGAACGTCTCCGAGTTCGCTCCTTTCGAATTCGAACCGGCTGGCAAGTCGTTACCCCCGGAGAGATCGCCGTCGCCCTTGGGCCGGCGGGCCTCTTTGTGGCCGTCTTCTTGGTGCTCTCCCTGCTTTCTGTGGTGGGGGTGGTGGAGAACCCGATGGTCACCTGGGACTGGGCCTTTCGGGCGACCCTTGCCGCCATCGGTCTATTGATGGTCTTGCCGTTGATGATGGGCTGGCGACCGATGTGGCGAGGCCACCGTTTTAAAGTTCTTCGCCGGGGAGAGGTGGAGGATGAGGTCGATCTGCGACTGACCCAGACCCGGCTCTACTTCGACCGCACCTCCTGGCTACTGGGAGAGATCCGAGACCTCTCGCTCGCGAAGTGGGAGTCCCCCGACGACGACACCCGAGGGTGGCTTCTGACCATCGATCCTCCCTACCAGACCGCTTTTGACCTTGCGACATTTGAAGCCAGTCCCATCGCCTGGAATAAGTCTTCTGCCCCCACCATCGACCCCCCGTCGGACGCCTGGCAGCTACCGCCAGAAGAGTTTGAGATCATTCACGAAACGATTCGACAAGAGCTGAGCGCTCCTCCATCTCGTTGAGCCGGTCCATGGCCCCCGGGCCGATATCTTCGATGATGATCGACGCCGCAGCCGACGCAAGCCGAGCCGCTTTTCGAAATCCAACTCCCGACACCACTGCATTGCAAAAGGTGGCCGCAAAAACATCGCCCGCCCCCGTGGGGTCGACCACTTCCGTGGGATAAATCCCGACCTCTTCGGCGGTCCATCCATTGACATAAATGCGACTGCCCCGCCCTCCCAGCGTGAGCGCAACGATGGGCACATTCTTCACCAGACGCTCCAGAAGATCGCCCTGACCGATGATATCTTCCTCGCTCAGACACGCGATATCCACACCCTGAAGCTGCTCCCCGGAGACCTCCCAGGGCTTTTGAATCACCCGTCGAGAGCCTGAATCCCCCGGCTCACCGACCTTGATCCATCCCTGGATATTGATCGCCAACAGCCCGTCTCCTACGGCCTCTTTCCACTTCTTCAGGTCCACCTCTCCCAGAACGGGAGCAAGGTGCACAAGATCGGCCTCAAGCCACGCCTCGGGCACTCCCCGGGGCTCGACCTCTTTGCCCTGCGCGTCCAGAAGCTGAACCCTGGGGCCCTCTTCGGGATAGAGATTGGTAAAGACCGTGGTCTCACCCCGCCGGGTGATCGTCCGGTCGAGGCTCTCAATGGCCTCGTCGCAGACAAAATCTTCCCCCACTGCTGTCACCAGATGAACCTCATCGGCCAGCCTCTGATGGACCAGGGCGCCGTAGAGAGCGCATCCTCCGGCGACGAAGCCTTCCTCGTAGCGATCGTGCGTCACATGTCCAACGACCAGTGTTTTCATGGGTTAGTTAAAAAATTCTCCACAGGAGATATTATAGCTCTGCCCGGTGATGGCCGAGGCTTTGGAAGAGGCCAGAAAGAAGATCAGATCGGCCACCTCTTCGGGCGCCACCATCTCTCCCAGGGGAATCGCGTCGATGGCACTCTTTCGAAACTCCTCTTCTACTCGTCCGGCCCGCCTGGCCCCTTCTTTTGCGTCGGCCCGGGACATCGGCGTATCCACCCACCCGGGGCAGACCGCATTGACCCGAATCTTTCTCGGCGCAAGCTCCAGGGCCACGCATTTTGTCAGCCCCAGCACGGCGTGTTTGGAAGCGGTATAGGCCTCGTAGCCGGCGCGCGCATTTTTGCCCAGTCCCGACGACACGGTGACGATCGCTCCACCGTCGGGCATCTGCCGCTGGACCGCTTTGAGGCAATAATAGACGCCGTGGACATTGACCTCGAAACTCTGATGCCAGACCTCATCGCTGTTGGCGTCGTCGAGTCTGGCCTGTCGGCAGACCCCGGCGTTGGCCACCAGAACATCGACGGGACCCATCGCTTCGAAAAAAGCCTCCACGGCCTTCTGTTCGGACACGTCTAACGAATAGGTCTCTACCGACCCGAGCTCTTCTTTTGCAGCCCGCAACTTCTCAGCGTCCCGTCCACAGATGACGACTTCGTCGCCGCAATCCAAAAAGGCTCGCGCCGTCTGCAGTCCGATCCCGCTCGATCCCCCGGTGATAACCACTTTTCGTGCCATGACTTATCCTTAATAACTGGCCCGAATCGCCTCGCGAAGTACCTCATCGGAGACGGGAATCGCATAGTCGTCTTCCACGGCCCACAGGGTTCCCGGCCCGTCCACAAGCGCCATGCGAGTCCCTTCCGTCAGATAGCGCTTATTATACCGCATCGTCGTCAAGATATCGTCGACGGCCAGTCCTTGAGGGATCTTCGTGGGCAACTCGTATTTCTCGATGATCTCCCGATGCAACTCCACGATCTCTTCACCGCAGGCCCCCAGAAGATAGGCCACTCGGGCCGCCACCATCATTCCGATGGCCACCGACTGCCCGTGATTCAACTCGTAGCCCGAGAGATATTCGACGGGATGACCCACGGTATGGCCGTATTGAAGCACCATCCCCTCCCGATGTTCTTTGGGGTCGATGGCAACCAGGTCGCATTTGAGTTCGATATTCTTTCGGACCACATATTCCAGAAAGTCGGGATCATCGATAGCTCCGTCGTAGTCCATCAAAAACTCGAGGTATTCGCGGTCCTGTCCCAGGGCATGCTTGATGACCTCGCTTAAGCCGTCGGGAATGAGCCAGTCCTCCAGCGTAGCCAGGACCTCCACGTCCACCGCGATGGACTGCGGCGAATAATAGGAGCCCACCAGGTTCTTTCCGCGAGAGCCGTTGATCCCCTGCTTGTGGCTAATCGCCGCATCGCACTGAGCCATCAACGTCGTCGGAACGTGGACCAGGCCTATCCCGCGATAAAGTGTGGAAGCGATAAAGCCGCAGACGTTGCAGACCGCTCCGCCGCCCAGAGAAATCAACACCGATCGCTCGTCGATCCCCTCCGCTAATACATGCTCCACGAGGTGCACATAATTGGGAAGCGTCTTGGACTCCTCCCCCTCGGCCATGACCACCCGCCGCACGTCGTAGCCCAACTCATCGAGGCCGCCCACAAAGTCGTCGCCGTAGATCGAGTCCACCCGGGTGTCGCTGAATACGTAAATCGGCGACGATGCGCTCTCGTCGGCAATGAGTTGTAAGCGATGGGGATTTCGCACAAACCCGCGCTGCACAAAGATATCGGTCTTCTTCGGCGACCCCGTGGTGAATTGATATCCGTGAGTCTCGGCGACTTTCGTTTCCGCGCCGGCGCCTTTTGAGTGCCCGTTGAATCGCGGCTGGCGAATCGCCTCTTTTCTGATCCCCGCTCGATGCTCCATCTCGGCTCGAATCAACGCCGGAGGAGTATCGATATCATGCCAGCTCCGCCCGTCGGTTCGCTCCACGCGCAATTGTCCGGCGTCTGCCAGGACCTGCAGACCTTCTGTGAGCCCCGCGGGCTCCTGTTCGGTGAGCGCGGTCTCCAGGGCATCAAAGATCGACGGGCGAAATCCAAAGAGGCCCGCATCGACTCCGTGGGGACGCTCCAGCTCGCGTCCGGCGCTGAGCACCTGATCTCCGTCGAGGCGCACCTTTACGGCGTCCTCCAGATCATAGATTCCATCGAGATCGTCATCGATGAGCATCACCCCGTCATCATCCCCCAGCTCGGTGCTTGCGATTTTTTCCACCAGGCGCGAATCAAAGATATGATCGGCCATGGCCAGCAGAAACGGCTCATCGATCCGGTCGCGGGCGGCGAGCACACTGGAGGCCAGTCCTCGCTGCCAGCGCTGGTGTTCGACGAACTCCATGGCGAGTTCCAACTCGGGATGATTGGTCAGATGGCGCACGACCTTATCGCCGCCAAATCCCACCACCACCACCGCTCGCTCAATCCCGGCTTGTTGCAGCCGAAGTAGCACATCCACGATCAACGGCTGACCGCCGACATGAACCAGAGGTTTTGGAGTTGCGGGGCGATCAAGACGAGCGCCGCGGCCGGCGGCGGGGATCAGGG